>NZ_PNDP01000042.1:0-46819 GCF_005886415.1 Pseudoalteromonas sp. S327
ACACACAATATAAAGATTCTTTTAAGCGAGGCTAACTTTTATGCCTCAAGCTTATGACTGGAGCCTTGCTCTGTGTCTATGGTTAAACTTTAGAGTGTTAGCTCCAATTTGACAAACGAGAAAAATAAACCTAATAGGTGAAAAAAACTAAACTATAGACCTTGGTCTAATACATTAAGGTTGTGTTTAATTAAAAGAAGGTATGAGTACTAAATATACAGGTACAAAAAAAGCGCCATAAGGCGCTTTTTGTCATTAAGCTACTGCTTAAATAATTTGGTTTTCTTTCCAGGCTTGCTCTTTAGCCATACGCTTTTTACGCTTATCACATGGATCGTCACAATCACAGGCTTTATCAATACCTACCGAGCCTAATCCACCGCAACTACTTGCCATAGATTTTCTTTGCACGATCATACCAACAGCCATAGCTATCACGATTAAAATTAATAAACCAAATGTAAGAAGAAAAAGTGACATTGCTTAGCCCCTATTGATCAGCAATAAATTATGCTCAAACATTGTTGAGCGACCGCTAAATTATACACCCAAAACCCACATAGATGCGAGAGAAGTCTATTTCAAAAAATCGGTTGTAATATGCGTTTAGCACTAATAAAGTTTTAGCTAAACGCCATTATATTACAAATAAGGCTTAAATGCAGTGCTCGCGTAAGTCACAATGCCTTTGTCTGATTTAGCCATTAAGTACACAGGTAAATCGTGCTTTTCAGCGTATGCTTTAGCATCGTCCATTCCCATAACCGTTAATGCGGTTGCTAAGCCATCTGCGGTCATTGCACTAGGATGTAATACAGTAACCGACACTAAGTCATGTTTGATTGGCATGCCTGTTACTGGGTCAATTAAATGAGTGTAAGTTTCGCCATCCATTTTATAAAAAATACGGTAGTCGCCTGATGTTGCAATGCCATTCGTACCGGGCGCTAATACACGGTGCACTTTTCGCTCGCCTGGTGGCGCATCTGGCTGCTCTATCGCGATTTTCCAATCTTGGTTATTTGGCTTTTCACCGCCAATGCGCAGCTCCCCACCTATTTCTACCATGTAGTTACTAATATTTTGGCTTTCAAGTAATTGCGCTACTTTATCAATGCCATACCCTTTCGCTGTGGCCGAAAACGACAGCTCTAAACCATCAACTGTTTTAGCAAGGCCCTGCTCAGTAAGATTAAGTTTATCTACACCAATTTTTTCAATCATTGCAGCAAGTGCTTCATCACTTGGGCGCTTAGTTGGTTTTTTATCAGGTCCAAAGCCCCATAAATCTATTAACGGGCCCATCGTTACATCGAGCGTTTTGGTCGACTTACCTAAACGAATCGATTCACTCACCACAGCCCTAAAGTCTTCACTAATTGGCATAACCTGGTTGGCGGGTAATTTATTAAATGTGTTAATTTCAGAATCGGGGATATACGTAGACATAGACTGATTAACCGCTTTCAATTGCGTATCTATTTGCTGCTGTAATTTAGTGGCATCGACGCTTTTATCGTCGGCAAAGTATTTAATATGATAGGTGGTGCCCATCGTTTTGCCTTCTAAAAATACCTCCTGAGGAGTTTTTTCAGCCCCACAGCCAGAGATAAATAGCATTATAGTTAATAAAAAAATACTGATAGCGCCTTGAGAACTGCTTACTCTGTTCATTAAATTAGCCCATGTAAAATAAAATAAAAAAGCCCCGTAGCACAAAGTGCGACGAGGCCCGTATTTTAACCAAAACTAAGCTGTTTTGATATGGGTGTTAGCCACCGAAGTCATCTAGTAAGATGTTTTCGTCTTCTACACCTAGGTCTTTAAGCATGCCGATAACAGCCGCGTTCATCATTGGAGGACCACACATGTAGAACTCACAATCTTCTGGCGCTTCATGATCTTTCAAGTAGTTTTCATAAAGTACGTTATGGATAAAGCCTGTGTAACCTTCCCAGTTATCTTCTGGTTGTGGGTCAGACAATGCGGTATGCCATACAAAGTTATCGTTTTCAGCTGCTAAGCCGTCGAAATCTTCAACATAGAACATTTCACGCTCAGAACGCGCACCATACCAGAAACTAATCTTACGCTTAGAGTTTAAACGCTTAAGTTGGTCAAAGATATGTGAACGCATTGGTGCCATACCTGCACCACCACCTACGAATACCATTTCAGCGTCGGTGTCTTTAGCGAAGAACTCACCAAATGGACCTGAAATAGTTACCTTGTCGCCTGCTTTAAGTGACCAAATGTACGATGACATTTTACCACATGGTAGGCTTAGGTTTCTTGGCGGCGGCGTAGCAATACGCACGTTAAGCATGATAATGCCTTCTTCTTCTGGGTAGTTAGCCATTGAGTATGCACGAATTGTTTCGTCGTCTACTTTTGACTCCAGGTCGAAGAAACCAAAGTGATTCCAGTCGCCACGATACTCTTCAGGAATATCGAAATCTGCGTATTTAACATGGTGAGCAGGCGCTTCGATTTGGATGTAACCACCCGCACGGAAAGGCACTGATTCGCCATCTGGAATTTGTAGCTTAAGCTCTTTAATGAACGTTGCTTTGTTATCGTTAGAGATAACTTCACAATCCCATTTTTTAACACCGAAAATTGACTCTTCAAGTTCAATTTCCATGTCGTTTTTAACATTTACCTGACACGCTAAACGACAGCCTTCACGGGCTTCACCTTTAGAAATGTGATCAAGTTCTGTTGGTAAGATATCGCCACCACCTTCTTTAATGTGTACACGACACTGACCACAAGAGCCACCGCCACCACATGCAGATGATACGAAAATACCTGATTCAGATAGCGCACCTAAAAGCTTGCTACCTGCTGATGTTTTAATGGCTTTGTCAGGATCGCCATTAATACCGATGATGATGTCACCACTTGCAACTAACTTAGATTTAGCACCAATGATAACTAAAACTAGTAGTACAACGATAGCGATGAAAACACCAACGCCTAAGAAAATCTCATAACTCATGATTTATCCTCGCTACCTTTACAGTGAAATACCAGAGAATGACATAAAGCCAAGACCCATTAAACCAACAGTGATGAAGGTAATACCTAAACCACGTAGGCCATCTGGCACGTCTGAATATTTCATTTTCTCACGGATACCTGCAAGTAATGTAATTGCAAGCGCCCAACCAACACCAGCGCCAACACCATAAACAACAGACTCGCCGAAGTTATAGTTACGCTCAACCATGAATGATACCGCACCAAAAATCGCACAGTTAACTGTGATTAGTGGTAAGAAGATACCTAATGCGTTGTAAAGTGCAGGGAAAAACTTATCTAATGCCATTTCCAAAATTTGCACAAGTGCTGCAATAACACCAATGAACGTTAAGAAACGTAAAAAGCTAAGGTCTGCTTCAGGGTAACCAAGCCACTCTAATGCACCCGGTGCAAGTACGGCATGGTAAACCAAGTTATTTACTGGTACAGAAATACCCAGTACCACAATAACGGCTACACCTAGGCCAATTGATGTAGTTACTTTTTTAGATACTGCTAAGAAAGTACACATACCTAGGAAGAAAGCTAAAGCTAAGTTTTCAATAAAAACCGCTTTTACAAATAAACTAATATAATGTTCCACTGCTTGCCCCTTACGCTTTAGCTTCTACTTGGTCTTTCTTATAAGTACGAAGTACCCATATGAATAAACCAATGATGAAGAATGCACTCGGTGGTAAAATCAATAGACCCATAGGTTGATACCAACCACCATCTTGTACTAATGGGATAATATCAACACCGAATAGTGTTCCCTTACCAAATAGCTCACGAATGAAACCAACAGTAAGTAATACCACTGAGTAGCCTAAGCCATTACCAATACCATCTAAAAATGACATAAGTGGCGGCGACTTCATTGCGTACGCTTCAGCACGACCCATTACAATACAGTTAGTAATGATTAGGCCAACGAATACAGAAAGCTCTTTCGCCGTAGCGTAAGAGAATGCTTGTAATACTTGGTCTACAACAATTACTAGTGAAGCAATGATCGTCATCTGTACGATAATACGTACTGATGAAGGTATGTGGTTACGAATGCTTGAAATGAACAAGCTAGAAAACGCCGTTACTAATGTCAAAGCAATTGACATGATTAAGGCATTTTTTAAGCTAGACGTTACCGCCAGAGCAGAACAAATACCTAGTACTTGTAATGCGATTGGGTTGTTAGCTAAAACCGGACCAAATAGGACCGACTTCATTTCTTTAGTATCAGCCATTATTTCAACGCTCCTTCACGTACCTTCGCAAGGAAAGGACCAAAGCCGTTTTCACCAGTCCAAAAGTCAACTGTGTGATCAACACCATTAGAAGTTAGTGTAGCACCTGATAAACCATCAATTTGATGTTCGTTGCTAGCACCGCTTTTCATAATGTTAATAGGTAACTCTTTACCTTGCCATTTAGCTGTCCATTGTGGGTTTTGAATTTCGCCACCCAGGCCTGGTGTTTCGCTATGCTTGTAAAAGTTGATGTTTTTAACTGTTTCGCCATCGCTTTCAAGCGCTAAGAAACCATACATTACACCCCAAAGGCCGTAACCTTGGATAGGTAAAATGATTGCATCTGTAGAGCCATCTTCTTTTTTAGAGATGTAAACAGGCGAGTTTTTAGTCATACGCTGAATACCAGCGATGTCCTTAATCCCTTCTGCTTTAAGTGCAAAACTTCTTTGTTGATCGAATTTCGATTTTTCGAAATCAAATGAGTTTGGATCAGCATCTTCAACAAATTCGCCAGTGTCCATATCAACAACACGTGCTTCGATTTTGCCATCGAATGTGTCAGATACAGAGTTTGCGATTTCAATATCAGCTGCTGCTAAGATATTACGTTGAATATCTTGAGTTTTATTAGCTTGCTGTAAAGGACGAAGCTGTACAGAAGCAAACGATACAATAATTGCACACACTAAACATAGTGCTACAACAACCGTTAACGTTTTGCCGATTGATTCGTTATTACTAGACATTACGTGCCAACCTCCGCTTGATATTAGCTTGCACTACAAAGTGATCGAACAATGGAGCAAATAAGTTAGCAAATAAGATTGCTAGCATCATGCCTTCTGGGAAAGCAGGGTTTACTACACGGATCATAACTACCATAAAGCCAATAAGCGCGCCGTATGCGAACTTACCTTTATCGGTAAATGCAGCTGATACAGGGTCAGTAGCCATAAAGAACATACCAAACGCAAAACCACCCAGTACTAAATGCCAATGCCAAGGCATTGCAAATACAGGATTGCTCTCAGAGCCAACCGCATTTAATAAGAATGCAGTTGCCACCATACCTAGGAATACACCTAGTACAATGCGCCAAGAAGCGATGCGAACGTAAATTAAGAATAAGCCACCAATAAGCACAGCAAGCGTAGATGTCTCACCTACAGAACCTTGAATGAAACCGTAAAACGCATTCCACCATAGCTCCATGTTGCTGTAATCAAGAGTGCCTACAAACGCTTGACCTAGCATAGTTGCACCAGAGAACGAGTCTACTGCAGTCCATACTGTGTCACCTGAAATTTGTGCAGGGTATGCGAAGAATAAGAACGCACGGCCCGCTAATGCAGGGTTTAAGAAGTTACGGCCTGTACCACCAAAGATTTCTTTAGCAATAACAACACCAAACGTAATACCTAACGCCACTTGCCATAAAGGAATAGTCGCAGGCAAAATAAGTGCAAATAATACAGAGGTTACGAAGAAACCTTCGTTAACTTCATGCTTACGCACAGAAGCAAATAGTACTTCCCAAAAACCACCTACTGCAAAAGTAACGGCGTATATTGGTAAGAAGAAACATGCCCCGTAGAACATTTTAGCGCCCCAGCCCGACTCAGCGGTTAATTCACCACCAAATAACTGGAACAAGCCAACCTGCCAAGAGTTTGCTAGTTCAAAACCTTGTGCTAAAGCACCCGCGGCCTGATGACCGATGTTGAACATACCAAAAAACATAGCTGGGAACGTCGCCATCCACACTAAAATCATCATGCGTTTTAGGTCGATATTATCGCGAACGTGAGTTGCGCCTTTATTTACATAACCTGGCGTGTAAAAAATAGTCGCGGCTGCTTCATACAGGGCGTACCATTTTTCGTGTTTACCACCTGGTTCAAAATGCGGCTCAATGTCTTCTAAAAATTTCTTTAAACCCATCTCTTAGCCTTCCTTCTCGATCGTTGTTAAGCAATCGCGTAGGATAGAACCATACTCGTATTTGCCCGGACAAACGAAGGTACATAACGCTAAATCTTCTTCATCAAGTTCAAGCGCACCTAATGAAATTGCACTGTCTAAGTCACGTGAAATTAAGTCACGTAATAATAGGGTTGGCAAAATATCTAGCGGCATTACGCGCTCGTAGCTACCAATTGGTACCATGGCACGTTTTGAACCACCTGTAGACGTTGTCATTTTAAATAAACGACTCGGTGCAAGGTGAGAAAGGAATGTACGCGTTACAGAGAATTTATCACTACCTGGTGCAATCCAACCAAACAGCTCTTTTTCGCGACCTTCAAGTAAAACAGATACTTGAACGTGGTAGCGGCCTAAGAATGCATGAGGACCTGAAGAAATAGCGCCAGATAAAACAGAACCAGAAATAACACGGTTATCACCGTCTTCTAATTCGCCTGCCACTAAATCATCTAATGAAGCACCTAGTTGTGTTTTCACTAAACGAGGGTTTTTAACGCGAGGACCTGCAAGCGAAATAACACGGTCTGTGTTGATTTCACCAGTAAGGAATAAGTGACCATACGCGATAACGTCTTGGTAACCAATATGCCAAACTTGTTTATTAACAGATACTGCATCAAGGTGATGAATATGAGTACCAACTAAGCCTGCTGGATGCACGCCACCGAACTCATGTACTTCTACTTGAGCGATAGACGAGCTAGGAACTTGACTGCCAGCTTGCTTACATACAAATACTTTGCCATCGGTCAAACGCGAAACAACAGCAAGCCCGGCTTCAAATGCAGCTGCATTTTCGGCAATAATTACTGCAGGATCTGCAGCAAGAGGGTTTGTGTCGATAGCGGTTACAAATATAGAGCTAGGATTTGCATCCAACGCAGCTATTTTGCTAAATGGGCGAGCACGAAGTGCTGTCCATTGACCTGACTGAACAAGTACTTCTTTGGCTTTTTCACGCGATAAGCTTGCAAGCTCATCTGCATTGAAAGAGTCAAAGGTGATTTGCTCACTGCCGTTTACTTCAATAACAACAGATTGCAGCACACGTTTAGCACCACGATTAATTTCTTTTACTGTACCAGAAGCTGGTGCAGTAAATAGGACGCCTGGGTTCTTTTTGTCTTCAAAAAGTACCTGGCCTTTTTTGACTTGGTCATCCACACGAACATGCATGGTTGGACGCATACCGATAAACTCTTCACCTAGCACAGCTACACGTTTGATGGCAGAACCATCATGAATAACTTGCTGAGGCGCGCCCTCTATGGGTAAATCCAGACCTTTTTTTATGTTGATCATACGCACTTGCATTAATTAACGGAAAGAAACTGAAAAATCGTATCAACCACGTCGCCACTTGAGTTATCCAAGATATATCAAGGTACAAAAGAACAACTTGCTAGGAATATCAAACAAGCAACGCAGTAAAACTCCTCACATATTGCTTCGATTTTAACATCATTATGTACGACTATGCGAGTGTATTTATGAAAATTATACGACAGAAACGCTTATTTAGTTTTGTTAAGTGTTTTAAATAAAAATCAAGGTAGACCAAAGTGGTAGCCTAAGCACCTAACTGCCACAAAATATCTAAAACACTAAAAGCAAAAAAGCCGCAATAAGCGACTTTTTATAATTACAAAGTATGATTAGTCAATCATGTTTGCAATTGGCTTCACTGCATCTACATCTTGCTCATAGTCAACAGCGTCAATGCCAAAACCAAATAAACGTAAAAATTCGTTATGGTAGCCTACATAATCGGTTAGCTCATCAATTGAGCTCGTATCTACTTTATCCCAAACAGCTTGCACACGTGCTTGTACATCGTCCTCTAGCTCTTTGTAGTTTTGGAATAAGTGGCCGCCCTCGTCAAAGCGTGGGTTTTCACCGTATAGGTTTTCGCTAAATAAAGCATGAATTTGCTCAATGGTGCCTTCATAAGTGCCATCGGCTTTCATTACTTTAAATAAAGCAGAGATATATAGCGGCATAATAGGAATAGCAGAGCTTGCCTGAGTAACAACAGCATTTAAAGACGACACATAGGCTTGACCATTTAAATCTTTTGTCGATTCTTTAATTGCGGCAGTTGCACGGTCTAAATCTTCTTTTGCTTTACCTATTGTTGCGTGCCCGTAAATTGGCCACGTTAACTCTTTACCTATATAAGTATAAGCCGTGGTTTTAAAGTTATCGGCTAGTACGTCTGCTTCTTTTAATGCATCAATCCACATTTCCCAATCTTCACCGCCCATCACTTTAATGGTGTTGTCGATGTCATCTTGGCTTGCGGCTTCTACTGTTACTTCGTCAATTTCGCGCTTTGACGTATTTAAATTTTTTGTGGTTACAGCACTGCCAATAGGTTTAAGTGTAGATGAATACACCTCACCTGTATTTGGATCGGTACGACGAGGCGATGCTAAGCTGTAAATAATACAGTCTACTTTGCCTAAATCTGCTTTGATTGTCTCGATTGCTTTTTGCTTAATTTCGTTAGAAAACGCATCGCCATTAATATTTTTTGACCAAAGCCCAGCTTCATCTGCAGCGTCTTGAAATGCTGCTGTATTGTACCAACCAGCAGAACCTGTTTTACGCTCTGTACCTTCTTTTTCAAAGAAAATACCCAGTGTTTTAGCCCCACCGCCAAATGCCGCCGTAATACGAGACGCTAAGCCGTAACCAGTAGATGCACCAATTACGAGTACATTTTTAGGCGCATCTTTTAATTCGCCTTGTTGTTTTACATAGTTAATTTGCTCTTGAACATGCTCTGCACAACCTACAGGGTGTGCGTTAGTACAAATAAATCCACGAATTTTAGGCTTAATGACCATTGATCATCCTATATCTTTTACAATAAAAATTAGCGCTAGTTTAAAGGCTAATACTAAAAACACTGATCTGATCAGTTAAACCTGATCAAATACCCCTATTTATATTGGCTAACGTACATTGTGGTTAATTTAGCTTTGAGCCGCCCATACAATTTGGAGAGTCAGGTGCTTCGCCACCTTGCTCTGAAAATTCATCTGGCGTGTACGTATGAATCGCTAAGGCATGAATATGATTTGCTAGCTCATCTTTTAGTACTTCGTTAATTTGGCGGTGGCGCTGCAGTAATCGTTTACCCGCAAATTCTTCGCTTACCACAATTACTTTAAAATGCGACTCAGTACCGGCGCTGTGCATATGGCTTTCGTTGATTACGTTTAAATGCTTACAGGCAATCGCGCTACTAAGCTTGTCTTGAATTTGTTGTTGCATTGACATTAAAACACCATATTTAGTCACTGATTTGTGCAGCTACTATAACAAGTTAATTTAACTAACTAAATTGCTTTTGCTTAATGTGCTCAATAAAGCGGTACGTTAAGCTGATCCGTGGGTGAGCAAGCGTTGTTTGTTTGGGGATTGCGTGCTGGTAGTCGCGCTGACTATGCCCACTCATCACTAAGCAACTACCGCTTTGTAATTTTAAGTCGGTGACTTTATTGGTGGCTTTTTGTTTTAATTTGAGTACGCGCTCAGCACCAAGCGATATACATACAATGGTAGGTTCAGGGCCTAGTTCTATTTCATCATCACTGTGCCAGCCCATGGTGTCGTTACCATCACGGTAATAATTGACTAATAACGAATTAAGCGGCTTATTTAAATGTCGCTCTAAACGTTTTCGCATTGCTAAAAGCACTTCATCCCACGGCTCTACTGTTTGTTTACTGTGTGAGTAACCATTTTCAATATTTAAGTCGCTCATAAAACATTGCAAACGTGGAATGGGCCCTGTTCTGCCATACACAGTGACATTAGGCTGCTGCCAATTAAGATTTTTTTGTAAATAATAAAATAAATCGAGGCTTTTTTGCGCACTAAGCGCCTTACTTTGATAAGAAAAGCCGTTTGGTAACTGTTGGGGGTTGGCGTTTTGCCGTTGCATGTTAGAATTTACCTACATTAGATTACTGATCAACAAACCATTATGACGACGCAAGCCCAGCTAGGCGATAAAACATTTACTCTTGAACGTTTCCCTTTGGATCAAAAAAACCGCAGTTTACAAGCGTGGGATTCGGCCGACGAGTACCTTATCAATTATGTTAACGAACATCACCCTGATTGTCGCTCATTACTAATTTTAAACGACGCGTTTGGTGCCCTTGCCTGTTATTTTAGTGAATTAACGGTTTGTTCAGTTAACGATTCTTATATTAGCCACCAAGCTGCAGCCTATAATTTAAAAGAAAATAAACTATCAACAGCCCAATTTACACAGTTAGATAGCTTATCTGCGCTGCCTGAAGAGGTTGATTTAGTACTTATAAAAATACCGCGTAACGTCGGGTTTTTACAGTTTCAATTAAGCGAGTTGAGTGAAGTACTTGCCCCTGGCACACCGGTTATTGCCGCGGGTAAAACAAAGGAAATTCATAACTCAACTATAAAAGCGTTTGAGCAATTTATTGGCGAAACCAAAACAAGTTTGGCCGTTAAAAAGTCGCGTTTAATATTAAGTACAGCTAAAGGCGGTTATAAAGAAGCTAACTTCCCGGTAAGTTGGCAGCTTGAAGGCACTGATTTTAATATAACGAACCATGCCAATGTGTTTTCGCGCGATTCGTTAGATATAGGTGCACGGTTCTTTTTTAATTACTTGCCGCAAACCTCAAAAGCAAAAAGTATTATCGACTTAGGTTGTGGTAATGGTGTGGTGGGCTTAATGACGTTATCACGCTGTCCAAATGCGTCGGTAACCTTTGTTGATGAGTCGTACATGGCGGTCGAATCTGCACGTTTAAATGTAGAACTTAACCAAGCAAATAAATTTGATGATTGCCAATTTATAGAAAACGATTGTTTAACCGGCTTTGCAAGAGACAGTGTAGATATGGTGTTGTGTAACCCTCCATTTCACCAAGCCCAAGCTGTTACCGACCACATTGCGTGGCAAATGTTTAAACAAGCAAAAGATACATTAAAAGAAGGTGGCGAGCTGCGTATTATTGGTAATCGTCATTTAGATTATCACGATAAATTAAATCGTATGTTTGGTAACTGTAAGCTATTAGGTTCAAACAAAAAGTTTGTAGTGCTCAGCGCAACTAAAAATAGTGGGATGCTATAAAATGAAATTAACTAAATTTATTTTAGCCTGTTACTCCATGCTGGTGTTTAGCGCATGCAGTAACCAGCCAAACCAAGTGATATTAAACCCGGTTTATAAAAGTGGCCAAATTAGCGTTATTTCAGCCAGTTTAAGTACCAGCGTTATTGATTTACGTGGTGATAGCGCCACCCTTAAGCTTGTTGAGTCGGACAAAACCAAGACCTTTGCCAGCCAAGATATTGTAACCTCTGTTAAAAGCGTATTAGATAGCGCGCTAAACCGTAACGGGGCAAGTATTTCAAACCTAGCAACAACCCGCTTTGAACTAGACATTCATGCCTTACAAGCACAGGTGACTGAAAAGCTCATGAGCCATACCAGCGAAGCGCACATTGAGCTAGGCGTACGGGTCATTCGCTCTACCAGCAATTTTAGTAAAGTGTATCGTGGCAGTGCTAATTTAGAAGGGCCGCTGAGCCATGATCGCGCCAAAATTGAAGGTCAACTCAATAAGTTGACGGAACAAATTATAACCCGCATTGTATCGGACCCAGAATTAATTGAATTTTTAGAAGGTTAACAATGAAACGATTTTTAATCTGCTTAAGCCTACTATTTAGTGTAAGCACCTTTGCCGCGCAAGAAGGCCGTTTTGTTCAAAAAGACAATATTTTTCCGCGTGTAGAAATAGTCACGTCATTGGGTAGCATTGTGGTTGAGCTAGACCGCTCAAAAGCCCCTATTACGGTAAATAACTTTTTAACCTACGTAATGGATAAAAGTTACCAAGGCAGTATATTCCACCGTGTAGAACGTGATGTTGAAAACGACCGTGACTTTGTAATACAAGGTGGTGGCTACGATAAAGACCTTGATGGCTTACACGAAAACGACCCTATATTTAACGAAAGTGGCAACGGTTTAAAAAATGATATGTACAGCATCGCTATGGCGTATCAAGACCGTGAACCGCACTCGGGAACTCGCCAATTCTTTTTTAATATGGATGATAACGATCATTTAAACCCAGGTAGAGATTGGGGCTTTGCCGTGTTTGGCAATGTAATGGATGGTTACGACACGCTAGATAAAATTATGGCTGTAGAAACCGGCTTTAATGAAAAAATTGGCTACGACTTTGTACCAAAAACGCCTGTTGTTATTTTAAATATTAAAGTACTTGAGCAAACCCCATTATAAAACACTGAGGTGCAACTAAGTTGCACCCAACGCCAATGAAGGCCCTATGAGCAAAACCCTCTCAGTAAGCGAATATTTCTCGTATTTTAAAGATAAACGTTTAATCAATATTTTTATATTTGGTATGAGCAGTGGTTTTCCATGGGTACTGATTGGCTCTGTGATGTCGGCTTGGCTAAAAGACGGAGGCCTAAGCCGCAGTATGATTGGCTTATTTGGTATTGTATTTGGCGCATATAGCATTAATTTTATGTGGTCGCCGCTTATTGATAGAACCAAACTGCCGTTATTGTACAAATGGTTTGGGCAACGTCGCAGCTGGATTTTATTTTGCCAAAGCTTTATGTTTATTGGCACACTGCTTTTAGCGGGGCTTGATTTAAAAGCAAACTTAGCGATTGCCGCCGGCTTATGTTTACTCATCGCAGTCGCCTCTGCCACACAAGACATAGCAATTGATGCTTTTAGAATAGACACGTTAAGCGAAAACGAATCTCATAAAGCCACTGCAGCTGCTGCTATGGCCACATCGGGTTGGTGGACAGGTTACGCATTACTGGGTGCTATTCCTTTTTACATGGCCGATATCCCCTCTTTAGATTGGCCACAAGTGTATTACTTTTTAGCCGCTGTTATGTTGATACTAATGAGCGGCGTGTTGTTTGCCAAAGAGCCTAAATCAAACCGAGAAGCTGTTCACGCAGAGCTTGAGCGCGTATACCTTGAAAAACTAGCCAGCATTAAGCAAACGCCCTTTACTAAAGTGATTGCTTGGCTTGGCGTTACAGTGGTTGATCCCTTTAAAACCTTTTTTGCTAAAAATGGGGTTAAAACAGCCCTTGCCTTATTAGCATTTATTTTCTTATTTAAAATAGGCGAAGCTTTTTTAGGGCGTATGTCGATTGTTTTTTATAAAGAAATAGGCTTTAGCAACAGCGACATAGCTACTTTTTCAAAAGTAGGCACTGCAGTACTCACCATTGCTTTTACCTTTGTGGGCAGCTTGTTCAATCAAAAGTACGGCATTGTAAAAGGGTTATTTATAAGTGGCGTTGCTATGGCGGGGTCTAATTTAGCATTTTCGGCTATTGCGCTGGTTGGCCCTAATTTGGGCTTATACGCTTTTGCTATTGTAATTGATGGCTTTACTCAGGCTTGGTCGTTAGTGGCTATGGTGGCATTTATATCGATGTTATGTGACCGAGCATTTAGTGCAACACATTATGCATTACTGGCTTCACTTGGGAATTTAGGGCGTACATTGCTTTCAAGTTACAGTGGTGTAGTTATTGATGATTGGCTAATGGGAAATTGGGCATTATTTTTTGTGTTAACGGCATTAATGGTAATACCTTCGCTGGTGTTTTTATATTTGATTAGGCATAAGCTCTATCAGTTAGAGCAAAATTACCATAAAAATATGTAATGCATCCCTGCATTAACGTGATTTGCTTAGGCCGTTCAAGTGCCCCTTATAACACCCTAAGCAAAACAATATTAATCCGCTTTAATTAAGCCTAGCGCTTCATGCGGATCAACTTCAAGTGCATTACAGTAACGTACAAACTCAATAACATCTAAGCGGCGTTCTTGATTTTCAATCTTACCGATAAATGAGTGAGGTGTTCCTAGCACTTGTGCCAGGCTACGCATTGTATGACCCTTTTCATGGCGTTTTGTTTTAAGCCATTTAGTTAGCTTTTCGTTTTCTTCAGAAGAAACAGTCTTGCCCATCATTTTACATCTCCTACTAGATGATATGACATACCCGTCAAAGCAGTAGTCACACAATGATTGGAGGCATATAAGCAGATACCCACTACATTACTCAATAGCAAGCTATTGCTTAAATAAGCAAAGGTATTGCTACTTATTCAACCTACCAATCTATTCAGTGCTAACCCGCAAAAATAGGATATAGGTTTATTTTTATTAAGAGTGAAATTTTGCCCGTCTCACTCTTGGATACATTATATACTATTAACAGTTCGGTTAAATAATTAATTACATAGCTTGCATAAATTTACCCAACCACTAACCTTTACTTATGCTGAATATTTAAGTTAACGTACCAAAAATATTAAGTTTTTTCCTAAAAAATTAATTGTAAGATAAAAGCACTTTGTTACAAATTAACGTGCAGATAACCTTGCTGTATTGATGTTTAAACAACAGTAAGGGTAAAAAAGTTCCCATAAATAACGTTTTTCCCTAACTAAGGGACTAAAGAGGAAGTATGTTTAGAGTCTTATTTTTGTTGCCTATTTTACTATGCTTTTTATGGTTTTTGTTTTTACGTCACTACGGAGTACCCATTAAACAAGGTAAAAAAGGCTTTTTATACATACTTGCCTTTTCTGCTTTTATATTAGGCTTTTTTGTATTAATAATGCAGTTTACCCATTACAGCCCAATTGAATTTTAGGCATTAAAAAAGCCGCTAACGCGGCTTTAATAGCTAAGCGTAAATTGCTTAAACGCTAAAACTTGCACCACACCCACAGGTAGTCGTTGCATTAGGATTAGATACAAAAAAGCGTGCGCCTTCTAACCCTTCGGTGTAATCCACTTCGCCATCAACTAAGTACTGAATACTCATTGGGTCAATAACCAAGGTTACACCATTTTTAACTATTTCTAAATCGCCAGGATTTGCTTTTTCATCAAAAGTAAAACCATATTGAAAACCAGAACAACCACCACCTGTTACGTAAACACGCAGTTTTAAATCTGGATTTTCTTCTTCGTCGATTAACTGTTTAACACGAACAGCAGCTGCATCGCTGAACTTTATTGGTAATTCTTCAGACATTTTAAAACCCTCAATATCGCAATGGCGTGATTATCTAATACCCGAGTGTTTTAATCAAGTATAGTCAAACATCTCTTGTGCTATCTTAGGCTTTTAACTATTGCTTTAGCCGATACGATAGCAAAATGTGTTTTCAGTGATTGCTGTAATATTTGTTAATATAAGTGTTTAAAATTGCAAAATCACAAGGACTTACCTGCACACTTTTGTTAAACTGCTCGCTGAAAAAATGTGGCGGAGAATACAGCATGTGGCTTGAGCAACTCAGGCGTCGATTAGCAAAACCAAAAACCTCTGTGCAATTATGCTTATTAGGCGTAAGTGCTGGTTTAATTGCTGCATTTTTTATTATTTTATTTCGCTTAACGATTCTGTTTTTTCAAAGCTTATTTTTAGACACTCCCGATAATTTTACTACTATCCCCACTCTTGAACGAGTTTTAATGCCGTTGATTGCTGCGCTACTGATTGCTACATTTGCTGCATTTACTGGCTTTAAGCACTACCGATTAGGCATTCCTTTTGTTATTCATCGCATTAAACGCCACTACGGGCAAATGCCGCTTTACAACACTGTAAATCAATTTGTTGGTGGTGCACTGGCACTTATTAGTGGTTTTTCGGTTGGCCGCGAAGGGCCATCTGTTCATATGGGCGCCACTGGCGCAAGTATATTAGCCGATAAACTTCATTTACCGCATAACGCCATGCGTACATTAAGTGGCTGTGGTGTCGCCGCTGGTATTGCGGCCTCGTTTAATACCCCACTGGCTGCGGTTATTTTTGTAATGGAAGTGGTGCTACGTGAGTACAAAGTGCATATTTTTGTACCAATTATGCTTGCCGCACTAACTGGTGCATTAGCGACTCAATTTGTGTTTGGTGAAGGCTCAGAGCTTGCACTTATTAGCATTACGCCATTGAGTGGTTGGCATTACCCATATTTAATTTTATGTGGCATGGCCTTAGGGGCAATTGCCTATAGCTTTAATCAAAATTTAATGCTGATCATAAAAACATTTAAACCTTTAAGCATGTTTCCTCGTTTACTCATTGCAGGTTGTATTGCGAGTATTATTGCCTATGCAGTGCCCCAAGCGATGGGTTCGGGTATGAGTGCGATTACTATTGCGGTTGAATCGCCTGAAAACGCGCAGCTACTTACCACTATTTTAATAGCTAAACTGCTGGCGACCCTGTTTGCCATTGGCCTAGGAATACCGGGTGGCTTAATAGGTCCCGTTATTGGGCTAGGTGTATTAACAGGTACTTTAATGGCCTTTTTTGCTCAATTTATAAGCCCAGGTGCTGACATTGCAGGCACATACGGCGTATTAGGAATGGCAGGGTTACTCGCGGCTACATTACATGCGCCTTTAGCAGCATTAACAACTGTGATGGAGCTTACGTCCTCGCCAGAGATTATTGTACCGGCCATGTTAGTGATAACAACCGCCTATGTAACGGCGCTGCAAGTATTTGGCAATCGGTCTATATTTTTGCAACAGCTTGATTTTCAGGGGCTACCCTATCATGTATCGCCCGCGACGGAGGCGCTACAAAAAGTGGGCATAATGGATGATATGGATGAGGACTTTAAACTGCTTTATTCAGACGATAAAGAGCAAATTAAAAACACCTTAGACGCCATGGACAGCCAAACCCCTTTAATAGTTTACGATGAAGAAAACGGCTATCGCCTAGCAGAGTACGACCTTACCCTGATGTCGGGCGAAAACATAAATATAAACTACATTAGTTTACAAGGCATTAGCAGCCAGTCGACCTTAGCTGATGCCTTTGATATTTTAAAAGATAAACGCAGCGGCGCCCTGTATGTATACAACTTGCTAGATGATCAGCAAATAATGGGGCTATTACGCTGGGATCAAATAAATAATATTTTAACTATTCGTAACAGCCTACTTTAGGATTCTTATGAGCGCTTTACTAATTTATAAAACACTGCACATTTTTTTTATGATTGCTTGGTTTGCCGGTATTTTTTATTTACCTCGGTTATTTGTATACCACGCAATGAGCGAAGAAAAAGCCTGTAACTCAATGCTTAAAGTAATGGAGCGTCGGCTACTCTTTTTTGTTACCCCGTTTGCTATTTTAACGGCCGTTTTTGGTGTACTCACTATTGTAGAATATGGCCGTGAGTGGTTTAGATACAGCATGTGGCTGCACTACAAACTGGTACTGGTCATTATTTTATATCTATACCACGGCTACTGCTTTAAATTACTGAGCGACTTTAAACACGACAGAAATACCAAAACGGACCGTTTTTATCGTATTTTTAATGAGCTCCCAGTTATTGCGCTGCTAATTATTGTTGCGCTTGCGGTAATAAAACCTAATTTATAAGCTGTGTAGCGCATGTTAAACTGCGCTGCAATTTACAATACTTGCTATAACACGCGCGATTGCGTGCCCCATTTTTATGGATTATCGCGCCCCTTTGATTGATTAGGAATAACCCCATGTTAAGTTTCCAAGGTGAACATATACTGTCGGTAAATCAACTCGACAGAGACTGCATTGAGCGTATTTTTGCAGTAGCGAAAAAAATGGAGCCTTATGCTAAAAAACAAAAGCAAACAACAGTGCTAGAAGGCGCTATTTTAGCTAATTTGTTTTTTGAACCAAGCACGCGTACGCGTGTAAGCTTTGGTACTGCCTTTAATTTATTAGGCGGTGGCGTGCGCGAAACAACCGGCATGCAAAGCTCAGCACTTGCTAAAGGCGAATCGCTTTACGACACTGCGCGCGTTATTTCAGCGTACGCTGATGCCGTCGCTATGCGCCACCCTGATGCAGGCTCGGTAAGCGAATTTGCAGACGGTTGTACCGTACCGGTAATTAACGGTGGTGATGGCCCTAACGAGCACCCTACTCAAGCTCTACTTGACTTGCTTACTATTGAGCGCGAACTAAACCGATTTGATCAAAACATTGATGGCATGCATATCGCCTTAGTTGGCGATTTAAAATATGGCCGCACAGTACATTCATTATCTAAATTATTGTGCCATTACAAAAACGTAAAATTTTCGATGGTGGCGCCCGATGGCCTGCAAATGCCAACGAGCATTTTAGATGCGGTAGAAAATGCAGGCCATAAAATACAATTAGTCAACAAAATGGAAGGGAACTTAGCAGCCGATATTGTGTACCAAACACGTATTCAAGAAGAGCGCTTCCCTTCACAAGAAGAAGCTAATAAATACCGTGGCGGCTTTAGAATTAGCCAATCAATTTATAACGCGCACTGTAAGCCAAATTCTGTGCTTATGCACCCGCTCCCACGCGATAGCCGTTTAGAAGCTAATGAGCTTGATAACGACTTAAACAGTAACGACAATTTAGCTATATTCCGCCAAGTACAAAATGGCGTGTTAATTCGTATGGCACTGTTTGCTTTAACCCTCGGCGTAGAAAACAAAGTCGAGCAATATGAAGTAGACGTACCTTGGTTTAGCCGCAAACGCGACAGCTAAACACTTTTACCAAGCGACAACTAATAGGATTTTTCATGACAATTAGCCAAGATTTATTTAATCGTGCACAAACTTCAATTCCTGGTGGCGTAAATTCACCTGTACGTGCATTTAACGGTGTAGGTGGTACGCCACTATTTATTACCAAAGCCGAGGGTGCCTTTACCTTTGACGCCGATGGCAACCGTTATATTGATTACGTAGGTTCGTGGGGTCCGATGATCATGGGCCATAACCACCCAGCTATAAAGCAAGCTGTTCACGAAGCGGTAGAAAACGGTTTAAGTTATGGGGCGCCCACTGAAGCCGAAATTTTAATGGCTGAAAAAGTAAAAGCGCTTGTTCCCTCAATCGAAAAAGTACGTATGGTAAGCTCGGGTACCGAAGCCACAATGAGCGCCATTCGCTTAGCACGTGGCTATACAGGGCGTGATAAAATCCTTAAGTTTGAAGGTTGTTACCACGGCCATGCCGACTCATTATTAGTAAAAGCAGGCTCTGGCGCATTAACCATGGGTGTGCCAAATTCACCCGGTATCCCTGAGGATTTTGCAAAGCACACGCTTACCGTATCGTTTAATAACCTTGATGAAGTAAAAGCTGTATTTGAAAAATACGCAGACGACATTGCCTGTATTATCGTTGAGCCAGTAGCGGGTAACATGAACTGTATTCCTCCTGTAGAAGGCTTTTTAGAAGGCTTGCGGGCAGTATGTGATGAGTACAAATCAGTGCTTATTTTTGACGAAGTAATGACCGGCTTTCGTGTTGCTTTAGGTGGCGCTCAGGCGTATTACAACATAAAACCTGACTTAACATGTTTAGGTAAAGTCATTGGCGGCGGCATGCCTGTTGGTGCCTTTGGCGGCAAAACCGAAATTATGGATTACATTGCGCCAGTAGGTCCGGTTTACCAAGCTGGTACTCTTTCTGGTAACCCTATTGCAATGGCTGCGGGTTTAAAATCGCTTGAGCTATTAAGTGAGCCAGGTTTGCACGATAAGTTAGAAGCTATTTCTAAAGCTATTTGTGAAGGCTTTGAAGCAGGCGCTAAAAAAGCAGGCATACCTTTAACCACTAACTACGCAGGCGGTATGTATGGCTTTTTCTTCACTGAAGCAGAAAAAGTAACCACTTATAAACAAGCTACAGAATGTGATTTAGAACGCTTTAAACGCTTTTTCCACTTAATGCTGGAAGATGGCGTATACCTAGCACCTTCTGCATTTGAAGCAGGCTTTGTGTGTGCTGCGCACACAGAGCAAGAAGTACAAGCGACTATTGAAGCTGCAGAGCGCGCCTTCGCTAAGCTATAAGCATCCAATACATGTGTTAATAATATGCGTTATTAACTCTGTAGTTAAAAAAAGCCCTTACGGGCTTTTTTTATTTGTGCGTATTGATAATTGAATGGTTTTTAGCCTTTATACGGTCTCACTTTTTAGACTCACTTTTACCCCACAAGAGAAACGTATGACGAGCTTAAGGCACTTAGCAGCACCTGCTATATCATTAATGGGCAACTTAAAATATAAAACTAAAATTGGTTTAGTTTTTGGTATTTTATTATTACCCCTTGCGCTTAGTTTGTTTTTTTTAGTCTCTTTATTAAGCGAGAGTATCAGCGTCTCTCAAATGCAAAAACAAGGATTACTGAGCTACAGAGACATTCTTGCAAATCAAATGCAGGGTGGAACCTATAAAAATGTAAAAGTAGCTAAAGCACGTGGTTTTAATGTAAAAGATGAGCAAATAAATGACGTACTTGAGCTGGTTTCAATACAGTCTAATTTAGCCTTAGATAACCAACTTGCGAGTGCTTATGTTAATCGCGCATTAGTTACGCCTATACCTGCGCTTATCATGCAGATAAATGCGACAGCGCAAAGCGCTAATACTGTTCTTACTAACCAGCGTTTTACACCAGAGACTTTTATTGCGCTTTCAAACTTAAGTAAGTCGCTCCCTTTATACCAGCAGCAACTCGATAAAATACTTACAATTGCCACCACGGCCGATGCATCTGTAAATAAAGCACTCACGCCCTCTCTCACTAATTTACATAACGCCATAGCCGCTTTTAAAACAGCCATTGATAAAAAGCTGCTTGAACCAGATGATATACAGCTTACACAAAACGAATTTGCAGGGCTTACCAGCCAAGTGCTTAGTCGTATTAGCCAACTAATTGATAAAAGCATCCCTACCCTTGAATCGCTAATAAATGAAAAACTGAACACGCAACGCTTGACAAGAAACACTGTATTGGCTGCATCATTAATTAGTTTATTGATTGCATTTTACTTAATGGTTGGTTTTTATTTTGCGGTAGTTGATACCATTAATCGCTTTGCCGAAGCTGCGCAAAGTGCAGCAAATGGCGATTTAAATGCGGTTATCAACTCAAGTACTAACGATGAAATGGATATTATTGCAGCGCGATATAACGCACTTCTTAATGCTTTTTCAAAACTTTTAGAGAATGTAAAAGCAAGCACTGTGGAGCTATGTGGCGCCACTAAATCGCTTTCACAGGCAAGCAGCCAAACGAGTAACGATGTTGAAAAACAGCAAATACGGGTAAACGCTATTCATGATGCACTAAGTAATATGGAGCAAAGTGCAGTGAGTGTAGAAGAGTCTGCTAATCAAGCAATGTTAACAGCACAAGATGCCGCGCAGCATGTAAAGCAAGGCTCTAACAACACCATGGAACTTGCCAAATACATGCAAGACCTCCAAGTTGAATTTACCGAAAGCCAACAAGCCTTAGATAGACTAGCTCAAGATAGCCAAGAAATTAGTAAAGTAAGCAAAGGCATTAGCGAAATAGCCGATCAAACTAATTTATTAGCCCTAAACGCAGCAATAGAAGCCGCACGAGCCGGTGAACATGGCCGTGGTTTTGCCGTGGTAGCTGATGAAGTAAGAACCCTTGCACAGCGTACACAAACTCAAACACAAGAAATTCACCAAATTATTAGCTCACTTCAGCAGGCCTCTGACGATACACAACAAAAAATGCGCTCAAGTGTCCAGAAGATGGAACAATCGGTAAACGCCGCCACCGAAACAAACGATATTTTACAAAGTGCAGAGCAAAGCATGGGCGATATAAAACACCAAGGCGAAGAGATAGCACTGCGGGTTAAAGAGCAATCTAACGCAACCACCCAAGCATTAAGTGATGCACAAGAAGTAAGTAACTTAGCAGATCAAACTCTTCTCTCTGCACAATCTACACTGCAAGACGCACAGCAACTTAGTCAGCTCTCTGATGACTTAACTAAATCAATGCAGTTTTTTAAATCTTGAAAATAATAAAAATGCTTTTAAATTACAAAAAACCCTTCGATTAAGAAGGGTTTTTAAGGTTAGTTATTAATAAGTATTAAAAGCGAGCTTCCAAACCTATACGAACGTAACGTGGTGTTTGCCAAGAGTATGCAGCATCATGGTACGCATTTACTTCACCTTCATTTTGCTCATAGTGTTCATTCAGTGATGACTCTGTTTGCGAGTTGAAAATGTTAAATACATTAACCGATGCACGCATGTCGATATCAGATACTGTGAAATCATATGCAGCAGATAAATCTAAGTTAAATACCCAAGGTGTACGGCCATTTGTGCCTCGGCTATGTTTTTCATAGATTTTCTCATCTTGATCACAGTCGCCGTTGCCATTTGTATCCGGACACTCATTAGTATAAATGTAGAAAGTATCACCCCAACCACCATTTAAATTTGGATCGGTAGATGGATAGCCTTGACCAAATAAGCTCTTAGGACGCCCGCTTTGTAAAGTAGCATTCCAGCCTACAGTTAAGTCTTCCATTGGCTCCCAACTACCAAAGAATTTAAATGTATGGCGTCTATCATTAGGTTGATAGCCCTGAGAACCATCCATAACTGCTGGGAAGTCGAAGTCTTGGGTAATACCCGCATCTGCTTGACCAATATCTGATTTAACAGCACCTTCAAAGTTACCTACACTTCTAGCCCATGTATAACCAAACTGATAACGAATAGTGTCAGCTTTATAGTCAAGGCTAAACTCTACAGCGGTGTATTCATTATTTGCTTTAGGTAGGCCTATTGTTTCTGCTGAATAGGTAGTTAAAGAACCACTATCTGGAACACCGTCGTTATTGAATGATGAATCTCCCCAATCGGTTCCATTCCAGTAGTAACCGTCACTGTACCAGCTAGACGAATCGCCAGGGTTTATCATTACGCAGTAAGGGTATGCATATCGCCCACAGTAGTCATCTAATGCTGTTGCAACTTCGCGGTATATACCTTTAACACCTACTGTATATTCATCATTTAAAGCTTGCTGTATACCTATAATATATTCATCTTTAGAGAATGGATCAGCCTCTTGCGCTTGGAAGATATCTTTTTCAGGTATAACCGGTACACCACTCACTTGCTGTGAGTTTTGAATACCACCATTCCCAAGCGTGTCAGCTAATGGCGTTAGGCCTGTTGGTGCGCCAGTTTGTGAATCAACACCAGTATACGTATAAGCTGTGGTTATATCACTAACCCCTGATGCGGCTCTAAAAATAGTATTATTGGCTACGGGTAAGTAATAACGCCCATATGTACCATAAACTTTAGTGTCGCCTGTACCTGTAGGATCCCAAGTGAAGCCTAGTCTAGGTGCAATATCTGTTTCAAAGCTAGTTAGTAACTTACCAGTCGTACCCCAGCTATCAAACTCATCAATACGTAAGCCAACTTTAACTGAGAAATCCTCTGTTACTTGCCACTGATCTTCTATGTAGTAAGCTGTTAACTCTGATTCAAAGCTGCCGCCGCCATCAAAGATACGGTCTTCAACATAGTCAAGCGCGGCACCAGTGTTATTTGTTAGTGCGCCATTATCGGCTTGCCAACTACCATTATCTGCAAGAGTTCTGTAATCATAGCTGTGGCCACCAATAGGACTACTTATATTCTCAGACTTACGCTCTTGGTAATCGATACCAAATGTTATTTCATGGTCATTCCATACATATTCAACATCTAAGCGATATTGGGTATTTTCATCATTATTGGCACCAAAGCTACCGCCTGCACCACAGCCAGTGATTGGATTAGCAGTACCTCGAGAGTCGGTAATAGATGGACAAACCAAGTTTTCTGATTGCGTTTCATATTCTGTTTTAATATTACCAGCCATAGCAGTAACAACTAGGTCTTCGGTTAAAACACCCGTATAACTTAAGCTTTGCGCTTCACCACCACGCTTTAAAATGGCACCATCGATACGATCGCCCACAGTACCGTTATTGTATTCGTACACTGAACGCTCAATATCACGACGATTAGAGTAGGCAAAGTAGCTTAACCTATGGTTTTCATTAATATCCCAATCAAGCTTACCGCCCCAAAATAAATTATCGCCACCAGAAGCTGATTCATTTCGGTATTGATCGTTTGGCGAAAATTCATCTCCACCCCACGTGTATGTAGACTCAGTATCTCTTGGGTTAATTAATCCATAGAAAAACAACGTGTCTTCAATCAGAGGACCACCAGCAGAAATAGTCACATCTGTTTTGCTATCAGTGTCTAAGCTTTCATCTCTAAATATTTGACCTGCGCCATTGTTACCACGAGAAATACTTCCCTCTTCTTGCAAAGAGTCTGGTTGAAATTGCACAACTGCCGCAAATTCCCACTCATTTGTACCACTTTTAGTAGTTGTATTTATGGTACCACCGGTTGCGCGGCCAAATTTGGCAGAGTAACCACCCGTTTTAACTTGGAACTGGTCATAGAACTCAAACGGTACTTCACCACAACCAAGGCCTTGGCGTGTATTAGTAACCTCTAAGCCATTAATATAACATGCATTTTCAGCTACTGATGAGCCACCAAACGACGCAGTATTACCAAAAGCACTGTCTCCTTTAACAGCTCCTGGTGCCAACAATGCAACCGAGGTAAGGTCTCTGTTTATCGGCATACGGTCTATTTCAGCATCTGTAATAACTAGGCCAGAATCGGCAGTTGTTAAATCAATCGAAGAAATACGAGCGCCTAATACTTGAATTACTTCAGGACCGGAATCACTGACTTGTGCTAAATCAAAGCTCGCTTTTGCATTAGCACCTAATGAAACGCGCACACTATCTTCAGCTACAACGGCGCCGTTTTTTAAGATTTGTATTTGATAGCTACCTGAAGGCAATGAAGCAAATCGAAATGAACCGTCTTCAGAAATATTTAATGTTCTTTCTAACCCTGTTGCAGGATTTTTTACTGTTACGGTATACCCTGCTGTAGTAGAAATATTATCGATAGAACCTACAACATCAGATGCCACTGCTGGAAGCGCTACACCTAGTGAAGCGAGAACCGCTATTGCCGTAAGATTTTTTTTGAAAATATTTTTCATACTCTTATCCCTGTTAAGTTTATAATTATTTTTGCACTTTATACAAAATGCATACAGAGGGTAACAAAAGGGTACAAATTGTAAATATGTTAATTAAATAAAGATAAAATAGAAATAAAAATAATTTAAAAACAACAGCTTAAATTTATTTTTACATGTTTATTTGTGAAATATAAGATTCTCAATGTTAATTTAAAGAAACAAAAACAGACAATTAATTAACAACAATTCAGTTAATTAAACTATTAACATACTCGTTACAATGATCTTATTTTTAATCTCGCAAAGTGCTACTTTACTCTAATTATACTTACTGCTTTTTAATTTATTTATAAGAAAATAAGCTAATAAAAGTAATTAAAATTTATTTAGTTTCAAATTTTGATTGCTAGATAGTGAAGCAAATATAAAAAAACCGCTGAGTTAGCGGTTTTATTATTAAGGTTTTATTTTATTAGCGTATACACTGCGGCCTAGGCTCAAACTCACTGGCTCTTAGTGGTAACTGAATAACTTTTCCGCATCCGGGCGGTGCTTGTAAACCCGTTCTTTCATTGACGAAAGCCCATCTTATTGATGGCGGGCGTGTATCTGCTATTGCTTCAGGGTTGAGCGGTTTTAAGTAACGTATATAAGCTTCTAACGCGCCCACACTCCCTGTTAAACCGGTGCTTCTATTATCGTCTCTACCAAGCCATGCAACGGTCACTGTGTTTTGATCAAACCCTGCAAACCAACTATCACGTAAATCATTACTAGTGCCTGTTTTACCGGCAAGCTGAATTGATGGAAAGTGTAAGTTTAAACGCTTAGCGGTGCCGTCTTTTGTCACTCGCTTCATGGCATATTTAGTCATATATACAGCGTCTTTTGCAAAGCGCGGCTCAGACTTAACTTTATGCTTATACAAAACGTTACCTACCGAGTCTGTTAGCGCAGATACAGAGGTAAGCTCTCTATACTCGCCATCTGCTGCGATAGTGGTATAAAGCTGGGCAACCTCAAAGCTCGACATTTCTACAGCACCAAGTAGCAGCGAGGGGTATTCATCTATATTACCTTTTGCGCCTAATCCTTTGAGCGTATTTGCTACTTTATCAACACCTACATCTAGGCCTAAATTTACCGCAGGAATATTAATACTGTTACTAAAGGCTTTATAAAGTGGCAATGCACCTCGGTATTGGTGATCAAAGTTCTCAGGTTGCCACACTTTACCTTGCTCATTTGTTACCTGCACAGGGGAGTCATCAAGTAATGTGGCTAAGTTATAATGTGGTAACTGCAGGGCTGTTAAGTACACCGCGGGTTTAACTAAAGAGCCAATATTTCGTTTAGTATCGAGCACTCGGTTGAAACCTGAGTAGCGAACATCGCGCCCCGACACTAAAGCCGACACACCGCCTTTTTCTACATTAACTGAGATCATGGCTGCTTCGAGTTTATCGGTGTTAGGGCGTTTTTCTAAATACGGTAAACTTTTTTGAATGGACTCTTCCATTGCCGTTTGTTTTTGCAAATCAAAGTAAGTAAATACACGCACACCGGCATCTAGTGTTTTTTGATCAGGTAATAACTGCTTAAGCTCACGGTTTACAAGTTCTAAAAAGCCAGGGTATGACTTTTGTAAACTTGCTTTCATAGGCGCTATATCAATTGGGCGTTTAAGTGATGCACGGTATTCTTTTGTAGTTAGTAGCTTGTTTTCAACCATTAAGCGCAGTACTAAGTCGCGACGCTCCATAGTGCGCTCTTTATAACGACGAGGATTGTAATACGAAGGCCCTTTGACCATCGCCACCAGCAGCGCTATTTGGTCATATTCCAGCTCATCAACAGGCTTTGAAAAATAAAACTCAGAGGCCAAGCCCATGCCATGCACGCCTTGGTTATAAGACTGACCTAGGTAAACTTCATTTAAATAAGCTTCTAAAATCTGATCTTTTGAATAACGGTAATCTAGAATAAGCGCAATAAATGCCTCATTTATTTTTCGCACTAAAGAGCGCTCACGCGTTAGGTATATATTTTTTGCAAGCTGCTGCGTTAAGGTGCTACCACCTTGCACGGTACGCCCTGCTTTAATATTTGAATAAAGCGCGCGCAAAATAGAAAATACCGACACTCCATGGTGCTGATAAAAATCCCGATCTTCTACCACTAATAACGTGTCTTTCAACATAGGCGGAAACTTATCAAGCGGTACAAACTCTCTATCTTGCTTTGAATCATTTCCAATTCGAGCTATTTGCACAGGCTCTAGGCGAGCGCTGTTTAGCCGCCTGCCAAATTTATCTTTAATGGTTGCTACCTTTTGCCCCGCAAAACGTAGCTCAATAATGTGCGATTCTTCAAGGCCATCATAAAACTCAAAGTCGCGTCGGTAAATTTTTATGCTATCGGCTGTTTTTACAAACTGCCCCGTGCGGCTTAGCCTATTAACTGATGAATAATTTAGGCGCTCAAGCTCCCACACAACCTCTTGACTAGATAAAAACTGCCCTGGGTAAAACTCCATTGAGCGTGCGTATACTTGGGCAGGTAACTGCCATTTATTACCTTCAAATATACGTGTTGTTTTTGAATCTAAATAAATAAGATACATGGCCATAGCAATAAAAACAGCTAAGCTCAATTTCCAAAAAACAGACCATGTTTTTCGCATAAATGTGCGTTTAACAACAGTGTTTGACGTTTTTTTAGTCGTTTTTGATTTAGCTTTACGTGGCGAGCTGGTTGCTTTAGGTGCACGCTTAGGAGTGGTTTTACTACTGGGTGTTTTTTTGTTGTCAGCCATTTAAGTGTAATTTATTCCAAGGTTTATTCACGAGTGTGAGCTTAGCATATTGGGTATAGCCTAACACCTGAAAAGTTAACCTTCCCTGAAACGAAAAAAAGCCCTACCTTGGTAGGGCTTTGTGAAGACAATGATTAATCTATTTAATATTAGTTACTGCGAACAGATACAAACTCAGGATAAGCATCAACACCGCAATCGTGTTGGTCCATACCGCTTAGCTCTTCTTCTTCGGTTACGCGAATACCCATAGTTTGCTTTAAAATAGCCCACACAATAAATGAAGCTACAAAAACAAAGGCTAAAATAGTCACTAAACCAATAAGCTGTGTTACAAAGTTTGCATCGCCGTTAGATACAGGCACTAACATAATACCTAGCGCGCCACATACACCGTGAACAGAGATAGCACCTACTGGGTCATCAATCTTCGCTTTATCTAGAGCTACAATGCTAAATACAACCAGTGAGCCACCTAAAATACCTAGTAAACACGCCATTAATGGAGATGGTGAAAGTGGGTCTGCTGTAATAACAACTAAACCTGCTAATGCGCCGTTTAGTACCATAGTTAAATCTGCCTTACCCCATAACACTTTACATACAAACAGTGCAGCAATTGCACCCATTGCAGCAGCAGCGTTAGTATTAAGTAAAATTTGACCTACAGCCGTTGCATTTTCTTTATCTGAAAGAAGTAATTGCGAACCACCGTTAAAACCAAACCAACCCATCCATAAAATAAACGTACCTAATGTAGCAAGTGGTAGGTTAGAGCCTGGAATTGGGTAAATTTCACCGTTTTTACCGTATTTACCTTTACGAGCGCCAAGTAAAATTACACCTGCTAAAGCAGCTGCAGCACCAGCACCGTGAACAATGGCAGAGCCTGCAAAATCAACAAAGCCCATTTCTGATAAGAAACCGCCGCCCCATGTCCAGTAACCTTCCATTGGGTAAATAAAGCCAGTTAAAACAACTGCAAATGCTAAGAAAGCAAATAACTTCATACGTTCAGCAACCGCACCCGATACAATCGACATAGCCGTTGCAACAAATACTACTTGGAAGAAAAAGTCAGATTCTAAAGAGTGGTCAGCATCGGCCGCTTGCGTGCCAATTAATGCGCCAATTGAAGGGATGATGCCGCCTTCAGCGTTGTCTACATACATGATGTTGTAGCCAACCAATAAAAACATGGTACATGCGATAGAATACAGCGCCACGTTTTTAGTTAAAATTTCAGTGGTGTTTTTAGAGCGAACTAAACCCGCTTCTAACATGGCAAAACCTGCTGCCATCCACATTACTAATATACCCGACACCAGAAAATAAAAGGTGTCGAGTGAAAATTTGAGTTCTACAATTGTGTTTTCCATTAATCAGCCCCCTTAAATTGCTTCTTCATCAAGTTCGCCCGTACGAATACGCACAATTTGATCTAAGTCGTACACGAAAATTTTACCGTCACCAATTTTGCCTGTTGATGCAATTTTGGTAATTGCTTCAACTACGCGTTGGCAATTTTCAGTACGAGTAGCAATTTCAAGTTTGATCTTAGGAATAAAATCTACCTGATACTCTGCTCCACGATACAGCTCTGTATGGCCTCGTTGACGTCCAAAACCTTTAACATCAACTACGGTCATCCCTTCAATACCTAAATCAGCGAGCGCTTCACGCACATCGTCTAATTTAAATGGTTTTATGATTGCACTAATCATTTTCATAGTGGCCCCCTCGGACGCTTTATTGTTATCCTGTTGGCTTACATAATCCAACCTTTGTGCCACTATTAAAAAACACTTAATATCAATAAGATAAGCATAAATAGTAAATTTAAAACAAAAAAAACGCACCATCAAGGTGCGCTTTTTTAACAACTTAGCTACATTGGTGCATCACCAAAAGTGACGCCCTACTAGCTTGTAATTAGTGTTATTTTTTATATTTACACAACACAGTTTCGGCCATTGTTTTTGGCTTCGTAAAGGGCAGCATCAGCGATGCGCATGGCCTGAGTTAAATCAGTGTTTTGAAAATCAGCAACACCAATACTGATGGTGATAGAAAACGGTTTTTCATCGATTAAAAACTCATGTTTAGCGAGTTTTTTTCTAAAGCCTTCTAAGTACTCTCGCCCACGCGCCGTGTCTATATCATCTAATATAATGGCAAACTCTTCGCCGCCCACCCGCGCAACGGTAAACTTAGAAAACGTAGTTTTAATTAACGTGGCTACCTGCTTTAGTGCCTGATCGCCCGCTTCGTGGCCTAAGGTGTCATTAATATTTTTGAAAAAATCTATATCGAGTAATGCAAGCGTATTTTGCTGTTGTTTTTTTAATAGTTGCTCTGCATATTGGTAAAAATAACGGCGGTTATACATACCCGTTAAATAGTCTCTGTAAGCACTTTCTTTAATATCCGCAATCAGTGACAACTGCTCCATTGTTTGCATAACACGACAATGAAACTCTTCATTCATAAATGGCTTTGTTAAAAAGTCGTTGGCACCGTATTTAATAAACCGAGCCGATAACCCATGTTTACCTGCCCCCGAAAGCCCAATGATGGCCAAATCATCGCGCCCTCTAAAATTACGCACCGCTTTAACCAATTCAAAGCCATCCATTAATGGCATCGCATAATCGGTCATGAGCAATTTTATATTAGGGTTACTTTTTATTATTTCGAGTGCTTGCTGACCGTCTTGCGCATCGGTTACATCAAATAATTGCTTTTCTAGCATTTGCTTCATTAAGGAGCGGCTTAACACCGAATCATCAGCAACCAACGCCTTACAGCCTTGATTTCTCAGAAGCTGAGCTACTAACTTGATAGCGTAATGGTATGAATCGCGATTGTCTTTAATTACGTAATCAATAACACCAAGCTCTAGCATTTGTTGGCGCTTATATTCATCAATTTTTGAGGTAAGTACCACAGTAGGAATGGCGTGTGAAAGTGTAAATTTAGCCACCTCGCCATTAGGTGCATCAGGCAAAGTTAAATCAACTAAAGCCAGCGAGTATTTATGTTTCTCAATATAGTCTTGGCATTCATTTAATGACCATGCGAAATCGACAGCGACATCTAAATATTGAGCCGTTAAGTGGCGTAGCACCTGCTGCACTACTTTACTGTCTTCAACCACTAATACTCTTTGCATAAACTTCTCTTTAATCTTGTTATTTTACGTACTTAAACTTGCACTGAAGCGACAAGCTATGAAAAACATCCAGTAAAGTTCTGTTTATGTAGCCAGTAAGTAGGCTAGGTCCATTAATGTAAGCGCAAGGCTTGTATTTAATTCAAATACAAAGTCGACCAAATATACTTGATTTTTTAGCTAAGCTAAACACGCTAGGATAAATTAACCCTAAATAAACAAACACGCCGTGTATAAGTTTAGACTTAACCAGTATTATCGACCATTAATCTCAATACTTTTGTTATTTGTGTGTTTTTTATTTTAAATAGCATCTAAACAAAAATAAGGAACGACAATGAAGCTTGTCCAATTAACTCGTTACACCTTAGCGCTTGCCATCGTATTACTTAGCAGTACTGCAACAGCAGAAAACCAACGAAAAATAGACATTGATAGCCACGTAGTCACTAAGCATAAAGCAAAAATTAATGGTGAACGCTTTAGCTACACCGTTAAAACAGGCACTCAGCCGGTGTGGAATGATAATGGCGATGCAATTGCCACTTTACAATATACCTATTACACACGAGATAAAGTCGATGACACCGCAGCTCGCCCATTACTGATATCGTTTAATGGCGGTCCTGGCTCTGCATCTGTATGGATGCACTTAGCCTATACTGGCCCACGCGTATTAAAAATTGATGACGAAGGCTACCCCATTCAGCCTTATGGCGTAAAAGATAACCCCTACTCTGTATTAGATGTAGCAGATATTGTTTATGTAAATCCGGTAAATACAGGTTATTCACGCGTAGTAGAAAACGCCAAAGGTGAAATGCTTTCGAAAGAGCAACAAAAAGAGCACTTTTTTGGTGTGAATGCCGACATAAAATACTTAGCTGAATGGCTAAATACCTTTGTTAACCGAAACGAGCGCTGGCGCTCACCTAAGTTTTTAATTGGAGAAAGCTACGGCACTACTCGTGTATCAGGCCTTGCCCATGAACTACAAAACAGTCAATGGATGTACATTAATGGGGTGGTATTAGTATCGCCGACCGATATTGGTATAAAACGCGACGGCCCTATAAAAGCGGCTAATCGCTTACCTTATTTTGCTGCAACTGCGTGGTATCACAAAGCACTGAATAAAAACTTGCAAGAAAAAGATCTCAATGAACTTTTACCCGAAGTAGAGCAGTTCACTATTAATGAGCTTATTCCTGCCCTCGCTAAAGGTGGCTTTATCGATGCCGATAAAAAACGCCAAATAATAAAGAAAATGGCCGAATATGCTGGTCTTTCAGAGCAGTTTGTAGCGCAAAACAACTTAGATATTCCCACTCGATTTTTTTGGAAAGAACTTTTACGTGAGCGTGGACAAACTGTCGGACGTCTAGATTCGCGCTATTTAGGTATTGATAAACGCGATGCTGGCGAATCACCTGATTACTGGGCTGAGCTTACCTCTTGGCTGCACTCGTTTACGCCTGCAATTAACTATTACCTGCGTGAAGAGCTCAACTATAAAACGGATGTTAAATACAACTTATTTGGCAATGTTCACCCATGGGATCGCAGTAAAAATAATACCGGCGAAAACTTACGTTTAGCGATGGCGCAAAATCCGTATTTAAACGTAATGATTCAAGCGGGTTACTACGATGGCGCAACAAATTACTTTGATGCTAAATACACGTTATGGCAGCTTGACCCAAGTGGAAAAATGAAAGACAGGTTAAGCTTTAAAGGGTACCGAAGCGGCCATATGATGTACCTAAGACATGAAGATCTTAAGCTTTCAAATAACGATTTACGCGACTTCATTTTAAGCTCCCTACCCGCTAAAGGGCAGGCCGCTAAATATTAATTAAAAGGGCCATTACATGAGGCATTACGAAGATGCCTCATGTTTATTACAGTACACTTTTAATTGTGTAACCACTTCATTAAACCCTGTTTGTAGTGCAAATAATAACGCTTCATCGACCTTATTTTGCGCGGCTAAGCTTTCTATCTGCTGGCAAATGTCACTTAACTTTAACGCTGCAACCGATTTAGCAGATGACTTTAAACCATGCGCCTGAAAAGATAAATCGGCGTAATTTAAACTATGTGTATACGCTTCAATTAATTTAACTTGCTCATAAGCGGTCTGTAAAAACGCCTGAAAGACTAAACAATGTACATGCGTATCTTTTCCTAACATCGAAAACAATAAAGGCATATCTAATTGACTGTACATAGAGCTTGCTTGCGCTGTGATTTGCAGCGGCTGTGTATGCGAAGGAACAATGCCTTGAGAGTGCTTCATCAACAGTGCTTTTAGGCTTTCAAGCTCTATCGGTTTAGTTAAAAAACCGTTCATCCCAGCGCTGTAACAATCTTGTATGTTTTTTTCCATTATATTGGCCGTAACAGCAATAATTATTAGCTCATTGAACTGTGTGTTTTTTCGGATTTTTTTAGCCAATTCAAGGCCATTTAGCAACGGCATTTGAATATCGGTAAGTAACATATCGAAGGACTTATCTTGGAGCATTTGCCAGGCCTGTTCGCCATTATTTGCAAACGTTGAATTAACACCAAGCATGGTCAGTTGCTGCTTTAAAACCTGCTGATTAGTCAGTTGATCTTCTGCCACCAGCACATTTAATACTGGGAGTTTACCTGTGGCGGAGTCTGCGGTCTCACTGCTGGGGTGATTTATCGGCTCATCAGCTTGTATAGTGGTTAAAGCGCTTTCTTTAAAACCATTAAAGCTAATGGTAAAACACGCGCCTTTATTTATTTGGCTATTTACTTGTAGCTGCCCTTGCATACGCTCTACAAGCTCTTTAGTAATAACTAAACCTATGCCCGTACCATGTGTTTTACTGGTCTCTGCCCCAAGTCTATCAAAGGGTTTAAAAAGCCTTAAAATATCATCTTCTGAAAAACCGCACCCTGTATCTTCAATATCAATATTACAGCGGCTTGAATCAGCAATCTCGCAGCGTATACCTATTTTACCTCGCACTTTGTTATATTTTATTGCGTTGGAAAGTAAATTAAGCAGTACCTGTTTAAAACGGCGCTTATCTACATATAAGTAAATACCTTCAAGGGAGTCAATATTGTGAGTATTTATAGTAACAAGCTCAACTCTGGCAAGTTCGCTCACCATTTCAATACTATGCTGTAGCATGTCTTTCACGGGGGCATATTCAAAATTAAACTGCATATTCCCCGACTCAATAGAAGTTAAATCTAGCACGTCGTTTATTAGTAAAAGTAAATGCTCCCCAGCTTGGTAAATACTTTGCGCATTGTCTTTGTGTACCTCGGTTGCTTTACTGTCATATTGATAAAGCTGCGCTAACCCTAAAATCGCATTTAACGGCGTTCTAAGCTCATGGCTCATACTCGCCATAAAGTCAGACTTAGCCTTACTGGCCGACTCGGCTTGAATTCTCAGCGCGTTTACTTTTTGATGATTAGTAGCAACCTCATCGGCCATTTTATTAAATGCATTTATGACGCTGCCAATCTCATTTTTTTGCTGAACGCTAACGTGGCAATCAAAGTTCCCTTTAGCCAGTTTAGAAAAGGCGACTTCGAGCGCCCGTAAAGGGCTGGTAATTCTATAATCGACCAACCAAGCTAAGCCAATAAAAAACACCACAAGTATAAAAAACTGAATATAAATTAACGTGTAATGTAGCTTGGCCGCTTCGTTTATTTCGTCTACAAAATTAACGACTAACGTTATTTCAGCCAAAGGTTTATCTAAAAAAGTGATGCGCTCATTTAACGTAACATTGCCCTGCTGCGCTAACAGCTGCCACTCATCTAATGGATATAACTGATTACCTGTAGAAGGCTCTACTACTCTAATTGCTTTCCAATTGGGGTTTGTATTAAGTTGCGCGTCTATTTGCTCATACAGCTGTGCGTATTGACGCGTTAATAAAGGGGTTTTTATTGATGTGGATAGTTGCTGTAAAGAGCGCTGCGCTGCGCTAGAAAGGCCATTGTTTACCCACCGAGCTTGCTCTGGCAAAGCGTAAAAAATAAATAAGCATATTAATAAAAAGCCAAATGCCATTACCGCAACAAAGCTTTGAACCCTTAGGCTGCGCCACCAGTTAATTTTCAACATAAAACGAGCGTAAACCCCATTGCGTTAATTGGTTGTAATCGTCAATGCTTGCTTTACTTGGGTTAATTATAGGAATACCCGCTAATAAGTGTTTTTGTTTAGGGTCGCTCCCTATTTCTATAATTGCTTGTTGAACTTGCGCTTGTACCTGATTATTTACTCTAGGGTGAACCACAATGGGGTGGCGGCTAACCTTCCGCGTTTTGTAAATAACTTTTAGCTTTTGCTGCAAATTTTGAGGCTGTTGCTTTAATGTGCCCATCACCCCGCCGCCGGCAGGCGTTGCGTTAAGTGCCACATTTAAATAAACAGATGAGTGCGTTTTTACATACACAGGCTTTATTGTTAAGCCATACAATAGGGCAAGCTCCGCCCGCATTAATAAAGAAGCGCCTAACGCATTAGGCGCAGGAAAAGCAATTTCGGCGCCTTCAAGCTGCTTAACGGATTCAATATTACTGTTTTTATTGACCACTAATACGCCTTGCAAATGGCGCGCAGCATCTTTCACTATAGGTAAATAGCCTTGTTTGTTGTAAGCAATCACACTATGCCATGGGTTCATATAAGCAAAATCGTAATCGCCATCTGCAAACCCTTGCTCAAAAACCGGGATTGATTCCACGGTAACAAGCTTTAGTTGCACGCCTGTTTTTTCGGTTACTTTATTAAGAAAGGGCTGCCATATTGCAGTGAGTTTTTGAGGCTCATATTGCGGAACTACACCAAAAGTAAAGGTTTGAGCATAGACACCCATACTATTGAATAAAAAAAGCAAAACAACACTACACTTCATATTAGTCTTACCGTTGTAGGTTTATGACTATAAGCATAGTTAACGAGTGACTAACGCACCATTTTTATTACGTAGAAATTAAGAGGTTATTTAATTAAGGAGGTTTAAGAAAGTTTCAACAAAAAGATAAAAGCAGGCGCCAATACACACCTGCTTAAATATATTACTGCCAGTACGGCTCTATATCAAAAGACGCTAAACGGCTTTGCTCCATTGCACTGACTAAGTAATCTGACTTTTGATCTAGCCACTGTTGAATTTTAGCCAACTGCTCGTCTTCTTGCCCGCCGCAAAGCTGCTTTAAATATTCCAGCGTGCTGAGCTCGTACATACCATGAGAAATATCCAGCCACGGCAGTCTAAATTCTAAGCGCTCTTCTTTGTCAAACAATGACCCTAAGCAATTACCGCTTAATAAGCTGTTTTCTAATTGGGTGCGTAAGCTTAAATAATCTTGTGCTGTAAGCGTTTGCTCTTTAGGAAGTAGCTTATCTAAATTTTGCCAATCTTTATTAAACAAACGTTTTGCAATTTTAGCTACTGGCTGCTCTGCCGCCTGTAGTTGAGTTTGCCCCCAAAACTTACGCCATTGTTTATCTACCAACCAGGTAGTTAACGACAGCAATAAACGGTTGTATCGCGCGCTTTGAAACAAAGCATTAATATCATCAATGCTTGGCTGTAGCTCTTTTAAATCGTTAATAACTTGCGCTAATGCAGGCGCTGCATTTATTTTTTTATAAAATGCATGGCGTTTAGATGTATAAGTTTTTAGCTGAATTGCATTTTCAACCCAGGCTAATTCACTTAACAGCCACTTTAACTCTGTTCTTAATTGCTCAGTACTGTCTTTACTTACAATATCGTCAAACAACCAAAAATTATGCCTAATTAAGCTAATGCCATCAGTCACACGTTTGAGCGTTTTTAAACTTGGTTTGTCAAAGTAACACTGCTCATGCTTTTGCACAAAACGAATACCAAAATTCATGGCCTCTATTAGTGCTTGCTCTTGAGTTGCTTGTTTTTTTAATTTTACAAACCCAATAGACTTACTTGGTTTAAGCGGTGTTTCATCGGCTAGTCGATAGCCTCTAGCTGCTTTTGAATAAAGCCCTAAACGAATACAGTTTTGGCTAACAAGTTTATCTGCCAAAGCAAATAGCTCGTCTCTGTTGCCCTCAACAAGCTCTATTTCTAGCTCGCTAATAATATCAACCTTACCCGATGCTGCTATTTCGCCTTTATCTAGCACGACTTCAATTTTTGCGCCATTTGGGGTTTCTATTAACCAGGTACGACGAATAAAGTTAGTGCTAAAAATAGGATATAAATTATCGCTAATAGCATTCACTTGCATACCATGAGGCCAAATAGCATTATTAAATGCTAATAAATCAGGACGGCTTGATTCAATTGGTAAGTTGTATTCAGGACGTTGGTGTAGCCCGCCCACAACTTCGCCAGCAAGCTTTATTGTTTGTTCGCATTTACTGTCAGCACAGCGGGTTCTAAAACCTATATCAAGGGCTCTTAGCTCTCTACTTGGGGTATCGTAATAGGCATTTTGCAAACTACGTGAAGGTTTATTAATAACCGTTTTAGCAAATTGTGTGATTAGCGAGGGGATCAGTGGAACAACGGCATCTGATACCAAAAACTTCAGTTCTATCTCAGTATCCATTAGGGTTGAGGATTACCTTTAAAATAAATAAGTGCTCAAAATAAACAAAGCCACCTCATTTTGCAAATTTTTTAACCTTTTTGGCTGAGCAACGCCCGCACTGGGTTACAATATCAACCTTGCTATTAACGCGTTTAATCCATACTATCTCACTACTTATGTGAAAATCTCAATCACAACCACAACGGACACGGATAGACTAACAAGGTAGATAAATGCTAAAACACTGTTTACTAGGGCTACTTTTAACAGCCACCTCGTTTATAAGCCAAGCACAAGAAGCTCAAACAGCCAATTCATCAGATGCAAATTCAGCTTATATAATCGATAATCTATATACCTTTATGCGCTCTGGCGCAGGTAAAAACTACCGCTTACTTGGCTCTGTAGATGCGGGTACTAAATTAACCGTGCTATCAAAAGAAGAAAACGGCTTTATAAAAATAAAAGACGATAAAGACCGTGAAGGTTGGGTTGAGTCTAAATTTATATCGCAAACGCCAGGGCTTCATCAGCAGTATCAAACACTCAGTAGCGAAATGAGCACAGTGCAAAACAAACTACGCCAAGCACAAGTTGAGCTACCTCAGTTACAAGAACATAATCAAAGCTTAACTAATCAAAACAAATTGCTTAATCAACAAATTACTGAGCTGCAAACAACACTTGAACAAGAGCGTGCTCAAAAACAAGCTGCCACTGCAAAAGAAAAACGCCAACTACTTACTTATGGTGGCGCTATTGCTTTTATAGGTTTGTTTTTAGGTATTATACTTACCGTTGTACTTTCGCGCCGTAAGCGCTACGAAGGGTGGGCTTAATTAACCTAAACCTTGGTTAACTAAGTTTAATAGCCGCAGGCTAATCATTAAAAAAGCACCCTTAGGTGCTTTTTTAATGTGTGTGTAATGTATTGCAATAAGCATTTGGTTTTTAAACATCCAAACGTAAACCAGGATCCTGCTTAATTTTTTCTATTACCATGTAAGTATGGTGAGTACCTACTCCCGGAATATCGACCAAGTCTCCTAGCACCTGTCGATACTCATCCATATCCGAGACCCTAATTTTTAGCAGGTAGTCGTACCCTCCCGCTACCATATCGCACTCTACAACTTGCTCAATTTTAAGTATATGCTCTTTAAATACTTTAAAAACAGCCGTGTTAGATGTCACCAGCGATACTTGCACATGCGCTACTAAGCTCTGATTCAGCTTTTGTTCGCTAAGCTTTGCAAAGTACCCTTCTATATAGCCTTCTTGCTCTAAACGTTTTACACGGTCAAGGCATGGACTAGGACTTAAATTAACCTGTTTTGCTAGGTTAACATTAGAAATTCTGCCGTTCTTTTGAAGAACGTCTAATATTGCTAAATCGATACGATCAAGCAGGCGTAATCTATTTGGACTTGTCATACAGAATTTTATACGGATAAGTTGAAAATATGCCCTGTAAATTATCGTAAATCGTGAAATTTAACCAGCATATTCTGCTGAAATTTAATTAGAATGCACGCATTACATCACTGGTAATTTATTGGTAGCAAAGTTGCTTTAGCTCAACAGCCCAAGCACATAAATTTTGTTCTACTATTTACATATTAACATTCCTAAGGGTTGCTTATGTTATTCAATGGCGATTTGACAACAACCTGTCCTACAAGACAGAAAATTCGTGATTTTTACCGCATTGATGAAAATGCTGTTATTGATCATATTTTACCACTTGCAGAAGTGGGTGTTAAAGCACGAAGCCGTGCATGGGAAAGAGCTCGCCAGATTGTTTTAAACATTCGAAAAGATCAAGACGGTCAAAGCGGTGTAGACGCACTTTTAAATGAATTCTCACTCTCTAGTGAGGAAGGTGTAGTGTTAATGTGTTTGGCCGAAGCCCTACTTCGCGTACCAGACAAAGCCACGCAAGATACGTTAATTCGTGACAAGCTTGCTAAAGGTGATTGGAGTTCTCATTTAGGAAGCAGCGATTCTTTATTCGTTAATGCTTCTTCGTGGGGATTATTAGTAACCGGTAAAATGGTTAACTACACAGATAAAACCAAAGAACAGCAATTTGGCATGCTTAAAAAGACCATAGGTCGTTTAGGCGAGCCTGTGATCCGCAAATCTGTAAACTTTGCCATGAAAATTATGGGTAAGCAGTTCGTTATGGGTCGCACCATTGACGAAGCCATTGAACGCGCTGCTGAAAAAGAGCAAAAAGGCTACGTTTACTCATACGACATGCTAGGCGAAGGCGCGCGCACAATGAAAGATGCCAAGCGTTACTTCGACAGCTACATGAACGCAATCCATGCAATTGGTAAAGCGGCAAATGGCCGTGGACCAGTTAAAAGCCCAGGTATTTCAGTTAAACTTTCTGCTATTCATCCACGTTATGAGTTCACGCATAAAGACCGCGTAATGGCCGAAATTGTACCTAAACTGAAAGAGCTCGCGCTTGCTGCTAAAAAGTACGACATTGGCTTTACAGTTGATGCAGAAGAAGCTGACCGCTTAGATATTTCGTTAGATGTTATAGAAGCGGTATTTAGCGATGAAGATTTAGGTAACTGGCAAGGTTTTGGTTTAGCCGTACAAGCATACCAAAAGCGCGCTATTTTTGTTATTGAATGGGTAACTGAACTTGCTACTCGTGTAGGCCGTAAAATGATGGTTCGCCTTGTAAAAGGTGCCTACTGGGATACAGAAATTAAAACCACGCAACAAGATGGTTTAGAGCACTACCCAGTATTTACGCGTAAAGCAACTACCGATGTATCTTACAAAGCTTGTGCTATTAGAATGCTAGAAGCACGCGATGTACTGTACCCGCAATTTGCAACACACAACGCTTACACTGCAGCCACTATTTTAGAAGTTGCTAAAGGCGATAACACCGGGTTTGAATTCCAGCGTTTACACGGTATGGGCGAATCTTTATTTGACCAAATCGTAAATGAAGAAAAAATTCAATGCCGTGTTTATGCACCCGTTGGCCAGCACGAAGACCTACTTGCCTACTTAGTACGTCGTTTACTAGAAAATGGCGCTAACTCATCGTTTGTAAACGCCATTGTAGATACCACTAAACCTGTTGAGTCGCTATTACCTGATCCAGTAGAAACACTGCAAGGTTTACGTAATAAGTACAATACGCAAATTAAAATGCCAATCGACTTATACGGCGATGAACGTGCTAACTCTAAAGGCATGGACTTAACCGATATTAATGTAATTACGCCATTCAAAGAAAACCTTGAAAACTGGTTTAACGATCACTTAATTGATCAAAGCCAAGTACCTGAAGGCGCATTAGCGGTTAAAAACCCAGCTAATCACAACGAAATCATCGGCCACGTTAAACTGCAATCTGGCGATGAGATGAAAGACATTTTGGCTAATGCAGAAGCGGCGTTTGAGTCATGGTCGCAAACATCTGTAAAAGAGCGTGCTAATTTATTACGCCGCGTGGCAGATATTCTAGAGCGTCACCACGATGAGCTCGTAGCTATATGTATTAAAGAAGCCGGTAAAATTACGCAAGATGGTATTGACGAAGTACGTGAAGCCGTTGATTTTTGTCGCTACTACGCGGCACGTGCAGAAGAACTTGCAAGCGATGAGCGCTTTGAAGCACGCGGTGTAATTTTATGTATTAGCCCGTGGAACTTCCCGCTTGCTATTTTCTTAGGTCAGGTGGCCGCTGCGATAGTGACTGGTAATACTGTTATTGCAAAACCTGCAGAGCAAACAAGCTTAATCGCACTTCGCGCTATTGAGTTAATGCTTTCGGTTGGCTTACCAGAGCATGTAGTACAGCCGGTGATTGCCCGTGGTTCTGAGGTAGGTAAAACAATTGTACCTGATGAGCGTATTCAGGCTGTTATGTTTACCGGTTCTACAGAAACAGGCACACTGATTTCACAAACACTGGCTGCGCGTAACGATATTCAAGTACCGTTAATTGCAGAAACCGGTGGCCAAAACTGTATGATTGTGGATTCAACAGCGCTGCCAGAGCAAGTTGTTGATGATGTAATAAGCTCAGGTTTCCAAAGCGCAGGTCAGCGTTGTTCAGCACTGCGTGTATTGTTTATACAAGAAGATGTAGCCGATGGCATTATTGAAATGCTTAAGGGCGCACTCGCCGAGCTGCATATTGGCGACCCGTCATTACTTTCTACCGATGTAGGCCCAGTAATTGATGAAAAAGCCCTTAAAACGCTAAATGATCATGTTGAATACTTAAAAGGTAATGCAACACTTCATTACGAGTGTAAGATCCCTGATAACACCGAAAATGGCGCCTACTTTTTTGCCCCTCGTTTATACGAAATCGAAGATTTATCAGTACTTAAACGTGAAGTATTTGGTCCATGTGTGCACATTGTTCGCTTTAAAGCGAATGATATCGACAACGTGATTGACCAAATTAACAACACAGGTTACGGCTTAACAATGGGTGTTCACTCACGTATTGAAGAGCGTTGTGAGTACCTAGCTAAAATGTCGCGTGCGGGTAACGTATATGTAAACCGCAACATGATTGGTGCCATTGTAGGTGTGCAACCATTTGGTGGCCGTGGTTTATCTGGTACTGGCCCTAAAGCCGGTGGCCCTAACTACCTTCAGCGTTTAGTAAAAGAGAAAGCATCACCTGATAACGTGCAAATGACTAACCTAACGCCAGATGAGCTTGATTTACACCATTACAGCGGTGCAAACGAGCAAGTTGAAAAGCTAATGGCTAACTCAACGCGCGATGAGAAAATTTGGCGTGCAACACCGCTAAATGACCGTGTATCGGCTGTTCGTCAGCTGCTTGCTAAAGTAGCAACGGTCGAAATTATTGATGATCTAGCGGACGATTTGGCATTAACGCTTTCAGAAGCGCGTGCACAACTTAACCGTTTAGAAAAACATATGCGTAAGTTTACTACTTTGCCTGGGCCTACTGGTGAATCAAACACCTTGCACCTTGAAGCACGTGGTTGTGTAGTATGTTATGCAGATAAAAGCACGTCATTTAACTTTTGGGCGCTTTCAATCATTACAGCACTTGCTGCAGGTAATACAGTAATTACGGTAGCATCAGAGCTATTTTACGACGAAGCGGTAGCCTTTAAAGATAAGTTTATTGCCACAGGCGTTGCTGAGGGCGTGTTCCAGGTTGCAAAACCTAATCAGCTACAAGCTATTTTGGCTCACCCTCACTTAGCGGGTGCGGTGGTTGCTGCACGTTCGTCTCGTTTAGGTTACTTCAGCCAACAACTTGCACAGCGTAAAGGCGCTATTTTACCAGTAATTACTTCAGAGTATTACGATACGTTAATTAAGCGCTTAATTACTGAAAAAACGATCAGTATAGATACTACCGCATCTGGTGGTAATACTTCACTGATGACCCTAGTAGAAGATGACGAATAGCCCATCCAATACTAATTAACTAAAAATGTAAAAAAAGGCACTTAAAAAGTGCCTTTTTTTTATATTGAAACGTATAATGATGCTAATTTAAACAAAGACCCATTACAGAAGCAAAAAAATTGAAAGTTATCTCTATTTCGCAATTACAGCCTGGCATGTTTGTTCAAAGTGTTACAAAACAAACTGGGCGCATTAAAATTAAAAACCAAGGCTGGGTTAAAACTCAGACGAGTATCGATAAGCTCAAAAAAGCGGGCATTTTAGAAATAGAGATAGATCCAGATAAAACATTAACTACACCCGAGCCCGACACCCAAGCCCCAGCGCCTAAGGCTGAGATTAAAAAACGCGACCCTTGGCTTAAAGTTCATAGTAGCGAACAAGAAATGGGCAAAGCTAAAAAGCTCTACGACGAAGCTAAAACACTTCAACAAAAGGCCTTTGGCGATATAAAAGCGGGTAGAGATATAGACATAGCGCCTTTTAAAGAGCTTGCCAGTGGCTTTATGGACTCTATTTTTAGAAACCAAGACGCCCTAGCCTGCTTAACGCAAATGCGTCAAAAAGATGCTTACTTATTAGAGCACTCTATTAACGTTTCTATTTTAATGGGTATTTTTGCAAAGCACTTAGGCATAGAGCGCGACATTATTGTAGAGCTCACTACAGGTGCTTTGTTGCATGACATAGGAAAAATTAAAATTCCTGACGAAGTGCTCAATAAACCGGGCCGCTTTAGTGATGACGAATTTAAAATTATGCAAAACCATGCTCTGTATTCTAAGCAAATTTTGGAAGAAGCAGGACTAACGGGGATTGCTGTAGATATTGCCGGCCTACACCATGAGCGCTTAGACGGAAAAGGCTATCCGTTTGCCAAAAAAGGCGATGAGATAAGCCAATACGTACGTATGGCGTCAATTGTAGATGTATATGATGCACTTACGGCAGAGCGGGTATATAAAGCAGGTATGGAGCCTATAAAAGCGTTTAAAATTTTAAAAGATGGTTGCCCTGATAGCTTTGATGGTGAGCTACTTACTAAGTTTATCCAATGTATTGGCATTCACCCAGTAGGCACCTTGGTGCGCTTATCTAGCCAAAAAGTAGGCTTGGTTACACAGAGTAACCCTGAAACACCTTTAAAGCCGGTGGTTAAAACATTTTATAGTGCTAAACACGGTCGCTACACGGAAATGCATGATATAAACTTGGCAAATAAAAAAACAGCTGACAAGCTCGAATCAACCGTTAAGCCGACCGACTACAACATTGATTTAGAGCGCTTTTACAAAAACGCTATTTTACCTTGAGTTAAAAAGTAAAGCCGCAGTTTTGCGGCTTTACTTTATTAGCTGCGCTTTATTGCGGCCAATCCTGCAAAGCTTTAATACTGAATTCATAACCATCAAAATCAAGTACACTCTGCTCTGGGGTAATTTCGCGCACTGTTAGTGCCCCAATGCTCTCCCCTTCGTGTAGCTCTCTCCCATTCAGCTTTATCCAGCGTTTATCTGCACTTGAAGAGTATATATGTGCTTGGTATTTAATGCTTGGTAGCATGGCTTGTAAGCCATCTGGCAATAGCTCAACCGGTTTAACTCGAGATGAACTGCGAGAGGCCTGCGTTACTTCGTAATCTTGTTCTTGCTCCGAGTCTTTTATCGCTTGCGCAAAGGCATCTTTTAATTTACTCGGTACAGCATCAAGCTCCGGACTACTTTGCGGCGCTTGCGTGTGTGGCGTATTTTCACCATTCAGTGGTTTTCCAAGCACTTTATACTTGCTCATATCTAAACCTGCTGAGCTTGTATTTTGTGTTTGTGGCTGCATAAATTGCGTGTTTTGGCCGTGTGCATTATAAGCAAGTGGATTATAGCTTTGCGTATTAGGTAGCTGTGCATTGTAAGTTTGCTGATTAAACGCATTTTGATTATACCCGTTTGCATTTATAGGTGTTTGCACATTGTAACCTGGTTGCTGCTGCGCCGGATTATCATTAATAGGGATGTACTGCCCTTGTGGGGTAAGCAACATTTTTTGTACCCCGGTAGGTGTTTGTACATACACTAACTGCCCTTCAATCGTTGCTTTATTACTATTTTTTTCAGCCTCTGAAGACGGTGATGTTACAGGCTTTTCGGCTTTATTTTGCGCTGTAGTTGGCTCACCTGTTACTGCTTGTTTTTGTTTTTTGCTATCAGTGCTAACAACATCAACCGTCTGGCTTGTGTTTAATAGTGCGCTGCTTTGAAACCACTTACCCGCTGTAAAGCCACCCGCTATGGCAATAAATGCTGCAATTGCGCCGCCAAGTAGCCACACCATTTTTTTATAGCGCGTAAGTGCTTGCTGCTGTTTTAACTGCGCTGACTGCAAATCATATTGCTCGGCGCTCATATCTGCTTGTTGAGATTGCTTTAATGCATCTAATAAATAAGACATAAATTACCTAACTATATAATAAACGACATGCCAACACCTACTGCAAACAAAGCAGCAAATGCTAAGTAATAATAAACACGGCCAGTGGATTTAGGTGCATTATTCTGCGCAGCCACAAAGTCCATAGGCAGTGATTCTTGGGCTGATTGTTTTATAATATCACTATCAACAATAAGCTGCTGCTTAGAAAAAGCCCCGACTAACGCGCGCTCACAGACTAAATTCATTAAGCGTGGAATGCCGCCAGTTAACTGATGTACAGCTTGCATAGCATCGAGCGAAAAAACGCCTTTATCACACCCGGCAATATGTAAACGATGCTTTATATACGCAACTGTTTGCCCTTGGGTGAGCGGTAATAAATGATACCGTGCTGTAATTCGCTGCGCCAACTGCCTAAGCTCAGTACGTTTTAATAATGCCTGAAGCTCTGGTTGACCCACTAAGACTATTTGTAACAGTTTTTTATGATCAGTTTCTATGTTGGTTAATAGTCGTAATTGCTCAAGCACATCGGGGGCAAGGAGCTGCGCTTCATCAATAATTAAAATTGTGTGCCCGCCCGCTTTGTTATTAGCCTCTAGGTGCTGCTTAATAATGTCGGTTAAACTTTTAAGGGTGGCATTTTGGGCATCGTAAGTAATGTTTAGCTCATCACAAATACTGGCCAAAAGCTCAAGCTCCGACAGCGCCGGATTATGGATCATTGCAACTTGAGTATTCTCTGGCAGTTGCTCTAACATACTGCGGGTAATGGTGGTTTTGCCTGTTCCCACTTCGCCGGTTAGCAATACAAACCCGCCATCTTCGCCTAAACCATAGGTTAAGTGGGCAAGTGCCTCTTTGTGGCGTTCGCTTAAAAATAAATAATGGGGGTTGGGCGAGATCGAAAATGGCTTTTCGCTCAAGCCAAAGTAGCTTAAATACACCGCAATGTTCCTTCGTCATTAAAACTCGGCCTATAATGGCAAAAAAAACGACAAAGTAACAACGTTGTATGCGCTTTATTATTGAAATAACGTAAATTTATGTAAAACAAAAAAGCGCCGCTAAATTTAGC
>NZ_PNDP01000043.1:0-45301 GCF_005886415.1 Pseudoalteromonas sp. S327
ACCTCGTACCCCATCATTATGAGTGATGTGCTCTAACCAGCTGAGCTACTTAGCCATTGTTGGCTGGGATACCAGGATTTGAACCTGGGAATGCCAGGATCAAAACCTGGTGCCTTACCGCTTGGCGATATCCCAACAGAAAACAATTGATAGTTTAGTTCATATCAGAACATGGTGCGGAAGGAGAGACTTGAACTCTCACATCCTAAGATACTGGAACCTAAATCCAGCGCGTCTACCAATTCCGCCACTCCCGCATTTTCACTTTGAATAATCAAAGGGAGGTAGTTATTTTAAACTCTTCATTGAGCAACAAAAGAAAAATGGTGGCTAAGACGGGATTTGAACCTGTGACCCCATCATTATGAGTGATGTGCTCTAACCAGCTGAGCTACTTAGCCATCTCTTTTGTTATCACTTCATCGCTGAGTGCGGGGCGTATTATGCTGATATGACCCAAATCCGTCAACACCTTTTTTGCAAAAAAACACTTAACAGGGTTTGTTTGCAGGAAAATTAAGCTAAGAGGCTAAATTTTAATAAATTTGCTGTTTTTTTAACTGTAAATCAACTGTCAAAGTACACTAAGTAATAACAACTTAAAACCGTTAATATAAAAACTGCTGAGTATTTATGCAGTCGCTTTGTGATCAAGTTGTATTAAAACCGAGTTTATTGAGTATTTTAGCTATTGAATGAAGCTATGATACTTAATAACCAGGTTATGCAATCATTTTAAGTAGGCATAACTTGCGCTAGTTGCGTTAAAAATTACATATTAATCACCGCGTGGGGGTAGTTGGTAGGGTAATTTGCTTATTACTGATGCGTATTTCTCACGTTAAATAAAGTATTTAGCTTAGCTCGTGAGTATCAAACCAATCCGTAATAATACTTATATCATTTTTAGGGACTAAACGTGTCGCTATCTGTGTGAAAAAATTCTCTTTTAGAACAACTAAATAGCGAATTTTTTCTAGCTATCAACAGGTTTTTCCATCAACAAAATAAATCACTTAATTATGCTAATTGCTATAAAAAGCCAAAAGTAATTAAGGCCATTTGTCTTTTGGGATAAAACTTATTTAGATAAAGGCATAAAAAAACCCGCATTAAGCGGGCTTTTATAAACAGATTGTTTAGGCGTAATTACACGTTGAACAAGAAGTTCATTACATCGCCATCTTTAACAATGTACTCTTTACCTTCTTGACGCATTTTACCAGCTTCTTTAGCGCCACCTTCGCCATTAAAGGCAATGTAGTCGTCATAAGCAATGGTTTGTGCGCGAATAAAGCCACGTTCAAAGTCGGTGTGAATTTTACCAGCCGCTTGCGGCGCAGTTGCACCTACTGGAATAGTCCACGCGCGTACTTCTTTTACACCTGCTGTGAAGTAGGTTTGTAAATGCAATAGCTCGTAACCACCGCGAATAACACGGTTTAGGCCTGGTTCTTCTAAACCTAGGTCTGCCATAAATTCAAGCTTGTCTTCTTCATCTAGTTCAGAAAGCTCAGATTCGATTGCAGCACACACCGGAATTACTACAGCATCTTCAGACTCTGCAATAGCACGTACACGGTCAAGGTGTGGGTTATTTTCAAAGCCATCTTCAGCTACGTTAGCAATGTACATAGTAGGCTTAATAGTTAAGAAGTTAATTGAGCTAATTGCTGCTTTTTCTTCTTTAGTAAGCTCTAAAGAGCGAAGTGTTAACCCTTCGTCTAAGTGTACTTTAACTTTTTCAAGTACTGCATTTTGCTCTTTAGCGTCTTTATCGCCGCCTTTCGCTTTTTTAGCGTTACGGAAAATTGCTTTATCAGCGCTGTCCATATCGGCAAGTACTAATTCGGTATTGATAACGTCAATATCGTCAGCAGGGTCAATAGTACCTGCAACGTGAATTACGTTTTCGTCTTCAAAACAGCGAACTACATGGCCAATTGCATCCGTTTCACGAATGTTTGCTAAAAATTGGTTTCCTAAACCTTCACCTTTTGATGCGCCTTTTACTAAACCAGCAATATCAACAAATTCCATACTGGTAGGTAGAATACGTTGAGGATTTACAATTTTTGCTAGCTCGTCTAAGCGAGGATCGGGTACCGGTACTACACCTGTGTTAGGTTCGATGGTACAAAAAGGAAAGTTAGCGGCTTCAATACCCGCTTTAGTTAGTGCATTAAAAAGCGTTGATTTACCAACATTAGGCAAGCCAACGATGCCACATTTAAAACCCATAGTAAGATACCTTGTTAAGATTCGTTTAAACGATTATGGTTTAAAAGAATGTAGTCTGTTTTGTGCTTTTAACACACCATCTTTTGCAAGTATTTCCATACAGCGAACTGCTTCATCAACCGCTGCATCCATTTTTTCTTGGTCTTCTTTGGCTGCTTTTCCAAGCACCCAACCGGTAACCATTTCACGATGCCCTGGATGACCGATACCTATGCGTAAACGCATAAAATCTTTTTGGTTTGCCATTTTTGCAATAATGTCTTTTAAGCCATTATGACCGCCATGACCGCCACCTTTTTTAAGTTTGGCAACGCCTGGGTCTAAATCCATTTCGTCATGGGCAACAAGTATGTTTTCCACGGGGATTTTGAAAAAATTGGCTAAACTACCGACCGCTTTACCACTTAAGTTCATGTAGGTGGTGGGGATCAATAATTTGAATTCTTGGCCTTGGATGATCACTTTGCCTGTTAGGCCGTGATATTTAGGATCGTGTTTGAGCGTGCAGTTGTAGCGTGCTGCGAGTTCTTCAATGAACCAAGCACCTGCATTGTGGCGTGTGTTTGCGTATTCGGGGCCTGGATTAGCCAGGCCCACAAGCATTTGAATAGAATTCAAGGTGCAAGACCTTAAATATTATTCAGCAGCGTCTGAAGCTTCTTCTTCAGTAGGAGCTGCTTTGTTAGCTTTGATTGTAACTACTGACAGGTCGTGGCCTTCGCCTTTACCTAGTTCAACAGACTGAACACCTGAAGGAAGTTCAAGGTCAGAAATGTGAACTGAATCACCAACTACTAAATTAGAAACGTTAACTTCAACGAATTCTGGAAGTGCTTTAGGAAGACAAGAAATCTCAACTTCAGTTAACTGGTGAACAACAGTTGCGCCAGCTTTAGTAACTGCTTCTTCACCGATGAAGTGAAGAGGAACTTTAGTTACTAATTTGTGAGTTGCATCTACACGTTGGAAATCAAGGTGAGTGATTTTTGGCTTGAATGGGTGACGTTGAATATCTTTTAAGATAGCTTCAACAGACTCGCCGCCAACATTTAGCGTAAGAATGTGCGTGTAAAAACCTTCGCTTTCTTGTGCTTTGATCATGTCTTTATGAGCAAGAGTAAGCGATACCGCTTCTTTATCTGCACCGTAAAGGATAGCAGGTACTTTGTCTTCGCGACGTAGGCGGCGGCTCGCACCAGTACCAGTTTCTACGCGAAGTTCAGCGTTGTAAGTATAAGTTTCGTTAGACATAATGTCTCCAATAATTAAAAGTGTTAGGGCCTTTGCGACCAAGGTCCCTACCCAAAAGGCGCGCTATCATAACACCGCCCCCCGATAAAATAAACAACACATACAAAAAAAGCGCCAAAAGGCGCTTATATGTTCCAACGAATGTGTGATTTTAGTGTTCAAACATCGCTGAAATAGATTCTTCATTGCTGATGCGACGAATTGTTTCGGCTAACATGTCAGCAAGAGTCAGTACTTTTACTTTATCAAGCGCTTTTAATTCATCAGATAACGGAATTGAGTCAGTTACAATTACTTCATCAATTACTGAGTTACGAATGTTCTCTGCAGCTTTGCCAGATAAAATAGGGTGCGTTGCATAGGCAAATACGCGTTTAGCACCGTGTTCTTTAAGTGCTTCTGCGGCTTTACATAAAGTACCACCGGTATCAATCATATCATCTACGATAATACAGTCGCGGCCTTCAACATCACCAATAATATGCATTACTTGAGAAACGTTAGCTTGAGGGCGACGTTTATCAATGATAGCAAGGTCTGTGTCGTGAAGTAGTTTTGCAATAGCACGGGCACGTACTACACCACCAATATCTGGCGATACTACAACAACGTCTTCAAACTCACGCTCTTCCATATCTTCAAGTAATACAGGGCTACCAAATACGTTATCTACTGGTACGTCAAAGAAACCTTGTATTTGCTCAGCGTGTAAATCAACCGTAAGAACGCGGTCAACACCTACACTTGATAAGAAATCGGCAACAACTTTAGCGGTAATTGGAACGCGCGCAGAACGTACTCGACGGTCTTGACGTGCATAACCAAAATAAGGAATGACGGCAGTAATACGACCTGCTGATGCACGACGTAGAGCATCAACCATAACGATAAGTTCCATTAGGTTATCGTTAGTAGGGGCACAGGTTGATTGCAAGATAAAAACATCCGAGCCACGAACATTTTCATTTATTTGAACACTGATCTCACCGTCGCTAAAACGGCCAACAACAGCATCGCCTAATTCAATATACAAACGTTTTGCAACTTTTTGAGCTAACTCAGGTGTTGCGTTACCAGCGAAGAGCTTCATGTCAGGCACGGTAGGGTTCCTCAGGCACTGAATTTTTGGACTAACGGGTAAATAGGTAAAACCCACTACGCGTTAACTTATGATTACTTGTACGTTACTTCATTGATCGAATATGGCGGCAAGCTCCGTATGAGCAGGTGAGACATTTGCGCTAGAAGCAACAAAACCCTGCCAAGTATGGGGGAGGTTATCAAGTACATCTTGTGCTTGAACTTGGCTAGCAAATTCGACAAAACAACATGAACCTGTTCCGGTCATCTTCGACGGGGCGTATTTTAGCAACCACTGCAGGGTTTTTTCAACCTCGGGGCAGAGCTTTTTAACTAAAGGCTCACAATCGTTGGTTAATTTATGGGTTCGCCAATCACCTGAAATTTTTGGTGTATCGCGTTTTAAATCTGGGTGAGTGAATATTTTAGCGGTACTGACATGCTGATTAGGGTGCACAACGCAATACCATTTTTGTTCAAGCTCTACGTCAACCAATTGTTCGCCAATACCGTGTGCTATGGCGCTTTTACCACGAATAAATACCGGCACGTCGGCGCCTAATTGCAGGCCTAAGTTTGCTAATTCATCAATATTTAGTTGTGTATTCCACATTTTATTAAGTGCAAGTAACGTGGTGGCTGCATCAGATGAACCGCCTCCCACGCCGCCACCCATAGGTAAACGTTTAGTGAGATTTATTTTTACACCTGATGAAATGCCACAGTGATTTTTAAGCAATAACGCGGCTTTATAGATGAGATTATCGCAATCTGCTATGCCTTTCGTATCACCCGTTATTAAAATAGTGGGCGCTTCGTTAACTGAATAGTCGAGTGTGTCGCCAAAATTTAAAAAGGTAAATAAGGTTTCTAGTTCGTGATAACCGTCATCACGGCGCGCATTGATGTGTAAAAATAAGTTAAGTTTTGCCGGTGCAATGACCGAAAAAGCTGTTTTAGTATTCATACTTAATTAAATTGCCAATTGTAGAGTTGAATTTTGATTTTAATTTGCTGATGTTTTAGCGTGACATTGCCAGGAACCCAAAAGCCACCTTGCTGTTTATAGTTTGAATACGTTATTTGCCACTTTTTATTGCTGTTATCGTACCAAATAACTTGTTGTGCACGGCCAAGTTCGTCTACTTTTAATGTTTGCGACGTTAATGTGCCTTTTAACCAGTTATCGGCGTTATCAACTGGCAGGTCAAAACCGGTTAAGCGTTTTAATAATAACGCAGCGTTAGTATCTGTGTATGTTTTATCGTCGTAATCAAGTACCGCACCTGTGCGGGTTTGTTTAAGCGACAATATACGAGTACCAATAAACGTAGTGAGCACTAAGTTGTTTTGTTTTTCGTCTTGTTGCCAATTTAAGTTTGCAGATTGGCGCTCATCAGGGCTTATAAACGCTAATTTACCTTGTGCTTGCCAGGTTTTTTGCGCTGCTAAGCGTGGTTTCCAATCATCGTAAAGCGTTGTTTTTGTATCAATTTGGTGGGCGCAGCCCGCTAAAAACAAAAAAAGAGTGAATAAAATTAAATAATGTCTAATCAAATGTTGTTCCTTACTTTCCATATTCCGCTGATTTTTGGTAAAATTGCCGCCTTTAAAGTAGGGCGCAGCAATATTTGGCAAATATGACCATCATAGCACTTGGTATAAATCACAAAACCGCATCCGTAGAATTACGTGAAAAAGTGGCTTTTTCGCCTGAGCAAATGTCTGAGGCGCTCCAGCAATTAAGCGGTCATGCCGACTTTAACGAAGCCGTTATTGTATCTACCTGTAACCGTACCGAAATCTATTGTAGCCTTGAGCAGTCAAATTCCCAAGCACTGCTAGCCTGGCTTGCCAGTTTCCATGGTTTGGATGAACACGAACTGAGCAAAAATATATATTGCCACCAAGGTGATGCAGCCATTAATCATTTAATGCGTGTTGCGTGCGGCTTAGATTCTTTGGTATTGGGCGAGCCGCAAATTTTAGGGCAAATTAAGCAAGCTTATCATAGCGCCAAAACACACGATGCCGTAGGCGTTAAGTTTGACAGGTTGTTTCAAAAAACCTTTTCTGTAGCTAAGCAGGTCCGTACCGACACCGATATTGGTGCCAGTGCTGTGTCGGTGGCGTTTGCAGCGGTTAATTTAGCAAAACATATTTATGGCAAGCTTGATAAAACCAATGTGTTATTAATTGGTGCCGGCGAAACAATAGAGCTTGTAGCTAAACATTTATATCAAAATGAGCCGCAACAAATTACGGTTGCCAATAGAACCATTGAGCGTGCACGCGGTTTAGCGCAGGAAGTGTCGGCCGATGTGATTGCGCTGGCACAACTACCTGAGCGTTTACACAAAGCCGATATTGTTATTAGCTCAACCGCCAGTACGTTACCAATTATAGGTAAAGGGGTGGTGGAGCAAGCATTAAAACAGCGCCGCCATAAACCTATGCTGTTTATTGATATTGCCGTACCGCGCGATATAGAAAGCCAAGTAGGCGAGCTTGACGCAGCCTATTTATATTCCGTTGATGACTTACAAGCCATTGTAAGCGAGAATATGGCCGCGCGTGAACAGGCGGCAGAGCAAGCACAATTAATAATAAACGAGCGCGTAAAAGAATTTGAAATGTGGGTTCGCTCTCTCGATTCGGTTGATTTAATTCGCCACTACCGAAACGACGTACAAACCATTAAGTCAGAACTTGTTGAGCGGGCGGTTAGTCAGCTAAATACAGGTAAAGACGCAGAAAAAATTATATTAGAGTTGGCCAATAAATTAACCAACCGCTTAATGCACGCGCCTACCCGTGCAATTCAAGATGCGGCTAAAAAAGGTGAAGTGGCACAACTAACTCAGTTGAAAAAAATGTTAGGTATTGATCAGGAATAACAGTTAAATGAAAGAGTCTGTATATCGTAAATTAGAAACCTTAGTAGAGCGCTACGAAGAAGTACAAGCGCTACTGAGCGATCCGTCGGTCATTAGTGATCAAAACCGCTTTCGTGCTCTTTCAAAAGAATACTCTGAGCTTGAAGAAATTGTAAAAACATTTTTAGCATACCAACAAGCGCAAGACGATGTAGCGACTGCTGAAGAAATGCTAAAAGATTCAGACCCAGATATGCGTGAAATGGCGCAAGAAGAATACAAAGAAGCTAAAGCGCAAATTTTATCATTAGAAGATGAGCTACAAGTGCTTATGCTTCCTAAAGATCCTAAAGATAACAACAATGTATTTTTAGAAGTACGTGCGGGTACCGGTGGTGACGAAGCGGCTATTTTTGCAGGCGATTTATTTAGAATGTACAGCCGTTACGCCGAAACACAAAAATGGAAAGTTGAAGTAGTGAGCACCAACGAAGGTGAACACGGCGGCTACAAAGAAGTTATTGCAAATATTAGCGGTGAAGGTGTGTACGGTAAGCTTAAGTTTGAATCGGGCGCTCACCGTGTACAACGTGTACCAGAGACTGAGTCGCAAGGGCGTGTACATACCTCTGCGTGTACGGTTGCAGTAATGGCCGAAATTCCTGAAGCAGAAGCCATTGAAATAAACACCGCCGATATAAAAGTAGATACCTTTAGAGCCTCGGGCGCTGGTGGTCAGCACGTAAATAAAACCGACTCGGCAATTCGTATTACTCATATTCCAACGGGTGTTGTGGTTGAGTGTCAGGATGAGCGTTCGCAACATAAAAACCGTGCTAAAGCGATGTCGGTACTTGCCGCGCGTTTACAGCAAGCCGAAGATGAAAAACGTCATGCGGCTGAGGCCTCTGAGCGCCGTAACCTAGTGGGCAGTGGCGATCGCTCTGAGCGTATTCGTACTTACAACTACCCGCAAGGACGTATTACCGATCACCGTATTAATTTAACGCTTTATCGCTTAAACGAAGTGGTAACTGGTGATTTAGGCGCAATTATCGATCCATTAATGCAAGAGCATCAGGCTGATTTACTTGCCGCAATGGGCGATGAGTAATTGTGAACCACACGCTTGAGCAGGCAATAGCGGTTGGTGCAACTAAACTTGCACCAACTAGCGACAGCGCTAAATTAGACGCACAAGTACTGCTATTACATATTCTTCAAAAACCTCGCAGTTACTTATTTACCTGGCCAGATAACCTACTTAGCAGCGACGAACAGCGCCAATATGATGAATTTTGTGAACGGCGTTTAAATGGTGAACCCGTAGCGCATATTATTGGCCAGCGCGAATTTTGGAGCTTAGCGCTCGAGGTGAATGCCACGACGCTTATTCCTAGGCCTGATACCGAAACACTCGTTGAGCAAGCTTTAGCACTTACCGTGCCTGAGCAAGCAAAAGTGCTTGATTTAGGCACTGGCACCGGCGCTATTGCACTTGCACTTGGCAGTGAAATGCCAACATGGCAAATTACAGCAGTCGACAAAGTAGCAGATGCGGTGGCCTTAGCGACTCGGAATCAGCAGCGTTTAGCCATTAATAATGTGCAAGTTAAGCAAAGTAACTGGTTTAGCGCGCTGAAAAATGAGCAGTTTAATTTAATTGTGACCAACCCCCCGTACATTGAACACGACGATAAACATTTAAAAGAAGGGGATGTGCGCTTTGAACCTCTTTCTGCGTTAGTGGCCGATGAGGCAGGAATGGCTGATATAAAACAAATAATTACACAATCACGTGACTATTTGCTCCCTAGTGGCTATCTTTTAATAGAACATGGTTTTGAACAGGGTGAAGCTGTTCGGCATTTGTTTAAGCAAATGGCGTATATAAATATTAAAACAGTAAAAGACTTGGGAAATAACGATCGTGTAACGCTCGCACAGTGGCCTTAATTTGATAATAAACAGCCATGATTGTGTGTTCTATAAATGCATTAAGGAACCTTTAATATGATGGGTGATTTTTTATTTTCAGATGAGCCAGATGAGTTAGAAAGTGAAGTAGAGCTTGGCACTTGGAAAGTATTAATCGTTGATGACGAACCTGAAGTTCATGCTGTTACAAAGCTAGCGTTGAGTGATTTTGAATTTCAGAACAAACGTTTAGAATTTTTAAGCGCATACTCGGGCGCTGAAGCAAAAGAATTAATAAATGCGCACCCAGATGCCGCTATTGTACTGCTAGATGTGGTAATGGAAACAGATGACGCTGGGTTACAGGTTGCTAAATTTATTCGCGAAGAAGCTAATAATAATCATATTCGCATTATTTTAAGAACCGGTCAGCCTGGGCAGGCGCCTGAACGCCAAGTTATTATTAATTACGATATTAACGACTATAAATCGAAAACAGAGCTGACAGCGCAAAAGCTGTTTACTGTGATTATGTCGAGCTTACGCTCGTATCGCGATATTATTTCTATAGAGCAATCTCGCGAAGGGCTTGAAAAAATTATTGTTGCCTCGCGCGATATATTTGCCACACGTTCAATAGAGCAGTTTATTGAAGGGGTGATGCAGCAACTTACTTCGTTATTAGGCATTGCTGATCAAGCGGTGTATGCCACTACGTTAGTGGCGCAAAATACGCAAGAAAATAGTAACGATAAGCTAATAGTACGCTCTGGTACCGGTGAGTTTGAGCAAAGCGAGGGTAAAGAGTTAGATGCGGTGCTGCAAAACGAGCAACTAGAGGCATGTCATCAAGCACTTAAAGATAAAAGCATAATTTATAAAGATAACTACTTATTTGCTTATTGTAGTAGCGAGTACAATCACAATTCGATGTTATTTATATCGGGGATCCCTAAAAATATAACCGATACGCAACGTAATTTAATTGAGATTTTTTCGCAAAATGTACAACTAGCATTTGAGAACGTGCAACGACAACAACGTTAATCGTTACTATAAATTTAAAAAGCACATAGCCTTGCGACTATGTGCTTTTTAGTTTGTGAGGCATAATAGCCAAAGCAGTGCGTAGTACTTGGTATTATACCAAGCAGCAATAATACTTAATCATTTTGAGGGGGCTAAACGTGTTGCTATCAGCGTTAAAAAATTCTCATTTAGAACAACTAAATAGCAAATTTTTTGCCTAGCTATCAACACGTTTTTCCATCCTCAAAATAGATCACTTAATTAAGCGGGTTGGTATTAAACGCACTTAACTAATTTTAACAAAACAAAAAGTACTGAGGCTTATGGATTATTTAGCAGTAAAACACTCACACATGGCAATTGCTATGCTAAGCGTTATCTTATTTTACATCCGCTCTTTTTCGCGTATGGGCAGTGGCAAGCTTGCCAAAAATAAACTGGTTTTTATTGGCAGTCACAGCATTGACACTTTATTACTTATTTCTGCAATAACATTGGTGTTCATGGCAAAAATAAACCCCTTTGAGCAACTATGGTTATTAGAAAAAATAGTGCTTGTAGTGATTTATATTGCGATAGGTATTATCAGTGCAAAACAAACTAATACGCTGCCAAAAATTATGTATGTGGTAGTTAACACGGTTGTGATTTTAGCGATAGGGTATTTGGCAACAGCAAAATCGCCGCTACTTTTATAATACCTACTCTGTTGCAAGTTAAGTGTTGGTGCGTGTATATGCTTTTTAAACACGCACGATACTTATAAGTAAGGGACTTAAATACGCAAGGAGCTTAAACGTAAGGAGCTAATACTCTTAAGGAACTTAAACCCCCAAGGAACTTAAGTAACAGTTAACACAGTTAATACACCTCTGCACGTCTCATAGCCTTCACCATTTTTCAGCTAGGCTGGCCTACTCCTTTTACTATAAAGCACACCTCTGGGGTATAATTACGGGTGGGAGCTTCGCTGTATTGGTAACTATCCGTAAAATTAGGTAAACTACGCCTTCGTTTTTTAATAAATGTTGCAGTATTGATGACCACCCTCGGGTATGACGAACACGACGAATCTTATTTAGATGATGCATATGATGAATTTACTCCACCGCCACTTTATCGGTGTATTAATGCAGAGTCGAAATGGGACCCTCAAATAGATTTAGCGCCAACTTTTTCTGTATTAACTGACTTTGAGCAGCAGATCACTGCTATGTGCGCAAAGCAAAAAGACCCACACGATAGATTAGAAGCCCTTCTTGATATTTTTTATAGCAAATGGCTATTTAGCGCCTCTGGGCTAAAGGTGCCAGAGCATAAAATAAATAGCTTAAGCTATACACTCACTATGCGCAGCGGCTCTATAACCACATTAGGTATTTTATTGAGCCATTTGCTTGAGCAAGCGCAATTAGATGCCAGTGTGTGTATTAACCAGGGTGATATAAGCGTGCATGTCGCGATAAGTGATGAAGAAGGCTACATTATTGAGCCTAGCAGTGGGCAACAAAGCTGGTACATCATTCCTGATAATGCGGATGAAGAAAATGGCCAAGAGCAAGAGCCACTTGAGCTTATTTATAACGATGAAGTTTATAAATTGTTTTTAGCGCAGCAAAAATGGTCGTTTATTAGCGAAAATAAATTTGGCCACGCGCTGGTATGTGTTGAGTTGCTAATGGAGCTATTAGGCGATGATCCGTACGAGAGACGCGACAGAGGTTACTTACTCAATCAGTTAGATTGTCCTAAAATGGCACGCGATGATTTACAGTTTTTTATTGATGAGTGCCCGGACGATCCGGCAATCGAGATTATTCAGCATCAACTAGAAGAACTTGAAGATAATAATAAAACACACCATTAAGAATAGGAACAAATATGGCTGATACTCACACTGCATTAATTACTAATGATGCTGTTGTACTGGGTTTGCTTGCTGTAATTTTAGGGTTCATTTTTAAAACCTCTAGCAGCGAAAACCCCAAACTAAAAGCATTTTATAAATATGTACCAGCATTATTGCTGTGTTACTTTTTACCTTCTTTACTCAATACGTTTGGCATTGTAGATGGACATAGTTCAAATATTTACTATGTTGCTTCGCGCTATTTGCTGCCAGCATGTTTAATTTTACTTACCATTAGCATTGATTTAAAAGCGATTATTAATTTAGGCCCCAAAGCGTTAATTATGTTTTTAGTGGGTACGTTGGGCATTGTGATTGGTGGGCCTTTATCTATTTTAGTGGTTAGCGTATTTAGCCCTGATTTAGTAGGCGGTCACGGCCCTGATGCTGTTTGGCGTGGTATGACAACGGTTGCCGGCAGCTGGATTGGCGGCGGCGCAAACCAAGCCTCAATGAAAGAAATGTTTGAAGTGGGCGGCGATATATTCTCGGTTATGGTGACCGTTGATGTGATTGTGGCGAATATTTGGATGGCTGTTTTATTACTAATGGCCGCAAACCATAAAAAAATTGATGCCGCAACAGGGGCTGATACAACCGCCATAGAAGATTTAAAAAACCGTGTTGAGCAATACCATGCAGAGCATGCACGCATGCCGACACTCAATGACTACATGACCATTATTGCCATAGCATTTGGTATAACTGGGCTAGCTCATTTTTGTGCTGACTTTTTAGGGCCGTTTTTTGCAAACAATTATGCGTGGGCTAAAGAGTACAGCTTAAACAGTAAATTCTTTTGGCTAATTGTTATTTCAACCACTATTGGTATTAGTTTATCATTTACTAAAGTAAGGCAAATAGAAGCGTTTGGCGCATCAAAAGTTGCTTCAAGCTTTTTATATATTTTAGTGGCATCAATTGGCTTACATATGAATGTAACCGCTATATTTAGTAACCCTGGGTTATTTTTAATTGGGGCTATTTGGATGCTAACACACGCAAGTTTAATGCTGATTGTAGCCAAAGTAATAAAAGCCCCGTTATTTTATATGGCGGTGGGCTCGCAAGCTAACGTTGGCGGCGCTGCGTCGGCGCCTGTGGTGGCTTCTGCGTTTCACCCTTCGCTTGCGCCAGTGGGCGTTTTATTAGCTGTACTAGGGTATGGTGTAGGTACATATATGGCCTACATTTGTGGATTAATGATGCAAGCAGTTGCACCTTAAGGAATTTAAATGAACAACCAAGTAATTAATATTAATAACATTGAGCTGGCAAACGACAAACCATTTGTATTATTCGGTGGTATGAATGTTTTAGAGTCGCGCGATTTAGCAATGCGTATTGCAGAGCACTATGTAGAAGTAACGTCTAAATTAAATATTCCTTATGTATTTAAAGCCTCGTTTGATAAAGCGAATCGCTCATCAATAAATTCTTACCGCGGCCCAGGTATGGAAGAAGGCTTAAAAATATTTGAAGAGATTAAAAATACCTTTAATATTCCGCTTATAACCGATGTGCACGAACCACACCAAGCAGCGCCTGTTGCTGAAGTGGTTGATGTAATTCAGTTACCTGCATTTTTAGCACGCCAAACCGATTTAGTGGTAGCTATGGCTAAAACGGGTGCCATTATTAATGTGAAAAAACCACAGTTTTTAGCACCGCACGAAATGCGTCATATCATTACTAAATTTAATGAAGCAGGTAATGATAATGTTGCACTGTGTGAGCGCGGCTCAAGCTTTGGCTACAACAACTTAGTTGTTGATATGCTAGGTATGGATGACATGAAAGCCATGGCACCGGTTATTTTTGATGCCACCCATGCACTACAGCGCCCAGGCGGGCGAGCTGACTCTGCTGATGGACGCCGTGCACAAGCTGCCGAGCTTGCTCGCAGCGGCATGGCACTGGGCATTGCGGGCCTATTTATTGAAGCGCACCCTAACCCTAATGAAGCAAAGTGTGATGGCCCATGTGCATTGGCACTTAGCAAGCTTGAAGGGTACTTATCGCAAATGAAAGCGGTAGATGATTTAATTAAAAGCTTTGCACCACTTGATACAAGCGCAAGCGATTTATAATTTAACACCTATTTAGGTAATGTTTAAAAAGCGACTTAGGTCGCTTTTTTTATTCCATTAATATACACACACAACGATGCTGTATATAATCTTACGCATAAGAAAAACTAATTCTAAGCTTGGTTACTATGTCAAGACGAGTCCCCCCATTAAACGCACTTAAAGCTTTTGAAGCCGCGGCACGCCATTTAAGCTTTACTAAAGCAGCAGAAGAGCTGTATGTAACGCAAGCGGCAGTGAGCCATCAAATTAAAACCCTTGAAGAGCATTTAGGCTTAAAATTGTTTTTACGTAAAAATCGCTCGTTATTATTAACCGAAGAAGGCCAAGGCTATTTTTTAGATATCAAAGAAATTTTTACCCAGCTAATAGATGCCACCGAAAAGCTACTTGCTCGTGGTGCAAAAGGCTCGCTTACCGTAAGTTTAACCCCGAGTTTTGCAATTCAGTGGTTGGTACCTCGATTAAGTTTATTTAACGAACTCCACCCCGAAATCGATGTGCGTATAAAAGCGCAAGACCAAGACGAAAACTCGTTAACCGATGATGTAGATATTGCTATTTACTACGGCCGAGGCCACTGGAGTGGAGTTCAAACTTACAAATTACACACCGAGTATTTAGTGCCTTTATGTAGCCCACTGTTATTAAGCGGGCATAAACCGCTTAATCAACCGAGTGACTTAGCCCAGCACACCTTGTTACACGATACCACGCGTCGTAACTGGAAAACCTGGATGAAAACGGCAGGTGTACGTAATGTACAAGTGAATCAAGGTCCTATATTTAGCCACTCATCGATGGTGCTCCAAGCCGCGGTGCACGGTCAAGGTGTAGCAATAGGCAATAGTGTGCTTGCCAAACCCGATATTGACGCGGGCCGTTTAGTGATCCCATTTAGCCACAGCTTAGAGAGTAAAAACGCGTATTACTTAGTGATTAGAGAGTCGCAAACAGAGCTGGGTAAAATAGTCTCGTTTAAAGATTGGATGCTGAGCTTAGTTGAACAAGAACAAGAGTATTAATAATGATTGAATGGTTTAAAAGCGCAACGCAGCCTGCTATTGCACAGTTTATATTTGCGCATGGTGCCGGAGCTGGATCAGATTCTGATTTTATGCAGCATATGGCTAAACTCATCAGTGCGCAGGGTATTGATGTAGGTTTATTTGATTTTGAATACATGCAAATTGCTAAACAAACACAAAAACGTAGACCCCCAGAGCGAGCCCCTAAACTGTTAGCTTATTACGAGCAAGTACTAACAAATGCGCAGCCTAATTTACCGTTATTTATTGGCGGCAAGTCGATGGGCGGGCGTATGGCGTCTATGCTTGCCTGTAGCTCTACACAACCGATTGTAGGTGTATTAGCGTTTGGCTATCCGTTTCATCCGCCCGGTAAGCTAGATAAGCTACGCACCGATCATTTTGCAGACATACCTTGCCCGTTTTTAGTCTTACAAGGCGAGCGAGATACCTTTGGCACCCGTGAAGAGCTTAAAACGCTTTCTATGCCAAAGCAGCCAAGCTATGTTTGGCTTAGCGATGGCGACCATTCACTCAAACCACGCAAAAAAAGTGGTGTGAGCGAGCTGCAAAACCGTGAAACTGCAGCGCTTGAAGCAAGTAAATTTATAGCCAATAGAGTGGAGCAATTATGATTAAATTATTTTTACTCACGGGCAGCTTTTTTTGCATGCTGTCGGTTATGTTAGGGGCATTTGCCGCACATGGCTTAAAAAGCCGTTTAACTGAGTATTCACTCGGGGTATTTAAAACCGCAGCTGAGTATCAAATGGTGCATGGTTTAGCGCTTATAGCCGTGGCGATTCTTATTAAGTGGGGTATTAATTTAACCATGGCGGGAGGCTTTTTTATTGGCGGTACACTGCTTTTTAGTGGCAGTTTATATTTACTAGCCCTAAGCGGCATGAAGTGGTTAGGCCCAATAACCCCATTAGGTGGGTTATGTTTTATAATTGGTTGGGTTGTTATTTTAGTGCAAGTTGCACGATTTAAGTTTTAAAGAGTTTAAGGGTTAATATGTCTAGTGTTGTGATTTATTGTCGTAGTGGTTTTGAAAACGATGCGGCTGCTGAAATAACGTTTCATGCTGCCGAGCAAGGTTTTGCCGGCTATGTAAAAGCCAAACCAAATACCGGCTACGTGATTTATGAATGTTTTGAAGCGCAACACAGCGACGAAATAATCAAAAAGGTCGACTTTAAAAATATGGTATTTGCGCGCCAGTGGTTTGCTGGCACGTTAATCGAAAATATGCCGGTAGAAGATAGGGTCACTGCATTAAAAGAAGCCGCAAAGGATTTTCCTTTGTGTAGTGAATTGCGCGTAGAAACCCCCGATACTAACGAAGGCAAAGAGCTACTGACCTTTTGTAAAAAAATATCAACGCCGTTAAAAAAAGCACTCGAAAAGCAAAACACGGTATTACGTGAGCCAAAGGCAAACCGCCCGGTAATGCATGTACTATTTTTAGCAAACAATGCCGCGTATGTAGGGTATTCGTATAGTTATAATAATTCGCCGTTTTTTATGGGCATTTTACGTTTACGTATGCCAAGTGACGGACCGAGCCGCTCAACGTTAAAACTTGACGAAGCCTTTAATGTTTTTATCCCTGAAAAAGAGCGAGAAGCGCGAGTACAACCAGGCATGCGAGGGGTTGATTTAGGCGCTTGCCCAGGCGGTTGGACCTATCAATTAGTACGCAGAGGCATGTTTGTTAGCGCAATAGATAATGGCCCAATGAATGATAGTTTGATGGAAACAGGCCAAGTTAAACACTTTAGAGCCGATGGTTTTAAATACCGCCCAGAAAAAAGAAATATTAACTGGTTAGTGTGCGATATGGTGGAAAAACCAACCAAAGTGACTAATCTAATGATTGACTGGGCAGTAAACGCATACGCCAAAGAGCTTATATTTAATTTAAAGCTGCCTATGAAAAAACGCTTTGATAGTGTTTATGAATGCCTAACGATGATCAAAGAAGAGCTTACTAAGTACGGTATAACCTATGAGTTGCAAGCTAAGCATTTGTATCATGATCGTGAGGAAATTACCGTTCATTTAAACGTTGTTAAGGTACCCCAAAATTTGTATAGCTAAATCATAGAGGCATAAAAGTGGTATTAAATAATGTTTATAAATGGCTAGGATTACTTTTTTTATCACTTTTAATAGCCGGTTGCGGCGGCGGTGGCAGCGATAGTGACGCCACCGATAGTGGCTCAACTGGCAATACCGCCCCTACTGTGAGTGTTGATGTAAGCAGCAGCGTTATTGTTGCTAACCAAACCTTTACTATTACGGCTCAGGCAAGCGATAGTGACGGGCAGGTGTCTAGTTATCAATGGCAGCAGCTGTCGGGGCCTGAATTTACCTTTACTGCCAATGGCAACATACTCACAGCAACGGCCCCCAGTGTAGAGAGCGACACTGATTTTAGTTTTTCGGTGCTAGTAACCGATAATGACGGCGCAACTACAGAGCAAGTGTTTTCTGGGACTATCACGGTTCAAAACACCCCTCCCACAGTTAATATTACAGGCCCAAGCAGTGCACTGGCTAATACCCAAGTGAGTTTAATTGCTAATGCACAAGACATAGATGGCACAATTAGCACCATAGTGTGGGTACAATCTGCTGGCTCCTCCATCGAATTTAGCCAAACTGAAGGTGAATTAAGCTTTACCGCCCCAAATGTAAGTGAAAGTGAAACGCTTGGTTTTAGTGTTACTGTAACCGACAATGCCGGGGGCACTGTACAAAGCAGTGCCACGGTACTTATTACGCAATTAAATAGCGCACCTAGTGTTACCTTAGCTGGGCCTGACGAGGCAATGCAAAATGAGTCAGTGACAATAACAGCTACAGCGCAGGACAGCGATGGCACCATTAGCGAGCTAAGCTGGCAGCAAACAAACGGCCCCGTGGTCGAATTTACGCAAACCGACTCCAGCATTACGTTTAATGCTCCAACGGTTGCTCAAAATACCAATATTACCTTTTTAGCCACCGTTAGAGATAACGACGATGCAACTAATAGCGCCCAAAAAACGGTGATTGTGGTGCCGCCTAACAATCCGCCTGTGGCAGATGATGTAACCGTTGAGGTGCAATATAACTTAAGTGCTGAATTTAATTTGACGGTAAATGATGCCGATGGCGATACGGTACAAATTACTTTTCCAGATGACTTAGAAGGGGCGCAGGTGAGTGTTATTGATGCCCAAGCGCTGCGCTTTAGCTACACACCGCCTGTAAATAGTATTTCTGCAAAAAGCTATACACTGACCGCCAGTGATGGTGAAGACAGCACCAACTTTTTACTTAATACGACAATTATTGATACCAGCGCTGCAACGGTGACAGAAATAACGCCTAATGGAGCAGATGAACCGGTATTGGTTGACACCCCCATTAGCATTACGTTTTCAGATGTGATGCTGAGCAGTTCGTTAACCGTAAATAGTAGCGCGGGGAGCTGCGAAGGCAGTGTTCAGGTATCAAGTGATGATTTTGCAAGCTGCGTTGCACTTAATGTAGAGAGCGTATCTGGTGCGCCTGATGAGACGAGTGACTATTTTAAAAACGTTAACTTAAGCGCTGATTTTTCAGAAAACACGCTTTACAAAGTGCGTGTAAATGACCAATTAGTTAATTTTTCTGGTACTGCTGCGACAGCAGGCCAAGTGAGTGAATTTACCACCTCAACCCAAGATTTAAAAATAACCGAACTCATATCGGTGCAATTTACTAATGATACGCCCTGGGTAGAGATTTATAACGGCACAGGAGAGGCTGTTAATTTACAAAACTATTCATTAAAAACGCGCGCAATTAATATGCTTGATAGCTCAGTGAGTGCAGAGCAAGTATTTACATTACCCAACAAAGTATTAGAAAACGGCAGTTATATTTTACTGCAAAGTCGTTTTGGTGATGAGTTTTTAGCAAGCGCGGCACTTAATAACCCTAAAATTGTGCTGGTGGGTAACCAAAGCGATGCGCTACGTCCTTACTGGTATATAAATGGCTTTGCAGAGTTATTAAATAGCGCCGCCACACAAACAATCGACTTTGTTAAATTTGGTAATTCTACCCAGCAACCGGTTAGTGCCACGCAATGGCAAGGCGATAACGCACCACAAATGCAGGCCGAGCAAGGCTCAAGCTTAAAACGTGCGCTTAATGCAACAGATACTAATCAAGCAAGTGATTGGGTTTACTCAGTGTTTAATACGCCGGCAGGGCAAAATGATATTAGCTGTGATACCGATACAGATTTAGATGGGATCCCTGATTGCAGTGAGCAAGAAGGCGCAACATTTGGCGGGTTGCCTTTATATGAATGGGGCGCACGGGTAAATCAAAAAGATATATTTATAGAAATTGATTATATGGATAGTACCGATATAGGTATTACGCCACAGCGTACAGCATTAGAAAAAGTAGTAAGCGTATTTGCAAGTAACGGTTACACAGTGCATTTTGATGTAGGCGATTTGTTTGACCAAAGCACAGGTATTTCCACCGCTAACTTTGATTTAGGAGGCGGTACAACCGTACCGTTTAACAGCTACACGCCCTTTGAATATGACCAAGGTACCGCTAATTTATTTGCCTATAAGATGGAATATGCCGATACAACGCGCCGCCCAATTTTTCATTATTTATTAATGGCAAACAGTGGTAACGAAGATGGCAGCATTAGTGGCTCGGGTATTGCCGAAATAAATGGTAATGACCTAATGCTGACTATGGGCGGATGGGGGTTATCCTTTGATGATCAAACATCACAAAATGTGACGAATAATTACCAAGCGTCTACTATTTTTCATGAGTTGGGGCATAATTTAGGGCTTTATCATGGCGGCGATGAAGAAGTGAACTTTAAGCCAAATCATTTAAGCTCAATGAATTATCTATATCAATTAACGGGGCTTGCAAGCATAGGTAATAACGAAGGTGACCGTTATTACGACCGGTTTTATACCAACAACATTAACTGCGACCTTGTGCCAAATACTAATAATCAAACAGGATCAACGGATGATTTTATCATTGATTATTCAAACGGCAGCGCAGCAAATATAAATGAAAGTGCTATTGATGAAAGCGCAGGATTAAACAGGGCTGGCTCTGAGGCGGTCGATTATAATTGTAATGCAATTTTAGGCGATACATTAACTAACTTTGATGCAAACCAAGACTCGCAAATTACTGTATTAACGGATACCGATGAGTGGAGCATGATTAACTTACAGTTTTACTCACAAAGTGCAGGTAACCGATTTGGTGTGGCAAATACAATGAGCCATAAGCTGCATCAACAGCAGCGTGTTCAAGCTGTTTCTACTTCATTGCCACGCTATATAAAAGAAGCAGCGCCAAGCGAGGCTATAATTAATCAAATTAAAGCAATTAAAGAGCGCTAAATGAGCTACCGATTTATAAAAGCTGCACTTTTACAAGGAGCTATTATTTGTTTAGTTGCTGCCTGTAGCCAAGGCGCTATTAATAAAGCCAGTAATAGCCATAGTAGTGAATGGTTACTAACTGATGCGCTTTATTATAATAAAAAGCCAGTAAATTGGCAGCAAAGGCGAGTAAACGGGTGTAGCACGTGTTTAATACAAAACGACTCTGTACTTCAGCCCGAGGGCATAACGCGTTTTAATACGCTTTATAAAGATGGGGCGTGGATTGCAGTACAGGAGCAAAGCAGTTTAAATGTTATAAGGTTAAAACTGCCTTTGCACACCCCCTATTTGTATGTTGAGCAATTAGCAAACGGTGAACTTAAACTGTTTAATCAGCAACACACTTATAAAACTAAAATAGGCGAAGTCATTAACATTACTTTTAAAAAGCAGTTATTCTCGATAGTGATCACAGCGTTTACTTTACAAGATGAAAAAAATGCAGCACTGCCAAGGCGCGCAAGACTAAATTACACTGCACTTAAGTTGATATAGATAAAATAAAAGCACCAAAAGGTGCTTTTATTATTTGCCGTAATATTATTTAGCCCGCTCGGTATTTAGAGCGATAATTATCTACCCACAAACGGGTAGCGCCACATACAGCAACGGGCATAACAATTAGGTTAATAAATGGGATTGCAGTGAGCAGCATAACAGCAAAGCCAAAGCCATAAGATAAACCTTGTTTAGACTTTAAATCGTCTTTCATTTGTTTAAAGCCTACTTTATGGTTATCGAAGGCAAAATCTTTGTATTGCACAGCATACATCCAACATGTAAATAAAACCCATAACACTTGTCCAATAACGGGTAAAATCCACAACAAAATAAAAAAGCCAATAGCGCGGGGTAAGTAATAGCAAAGCTTTGTCCACTCTCTGCCTACCATGCGTGGAATGTCTTTTACTAAATCAGCAAAACCGTCGTCATTTATTTTTTGACCCGTTAAATAAAGCTCTACTTTTTCGCTGAGTAGTCCGTTAAAAGGGGCCGCAATAAAGTTGGTTATTACCGTAAATAGCATGCTGTAACTAAATAGCACCACAAGCACTGCAATGGGCCACATTAACCATTCAAGCCAGCTTAGCCACTCAGGTAACATGTTGTTTATATAATTAAAGCTGTCGCTTAACCAACCAAATAAAAAGAATAATGAACTACCAAACAATAAAATATTAAGTAAAAGTGGAATAAGCACAAAGCGCTTAAGGCCTTTTTGGCTAATTAATTTAAAGCCTGAAAAAAAATATTCCATACCTTGTATGATCTGCACAGTAACCTCAAAAAAGACTCATATCTGCATGCAGTATAATTAGACTGATAATTTTGAACAGCCTTTTTAAGTAACAAAGTGTTAAATCTGCAAAATTTTTAAAAAGTTTTAGAGTGTGTTGGCTGGATTGTTTTTGTTATGGATGTTTATTTTTTGTTGCAAAATAATGTAGGCTTAACGCATACTAAAGTTGTTTTTTACCTATTTTATTAAAAAACAATTTCCATAATCGTAATAATAAAACTCGCGCTGTAAGTTTATTAACTATACTCATTTTAAATATATGAACTAAGAGCAGGAATTTGTTGATGCACTGCACTTTTTTAAAGTGCGTAGCAACATAAAAGTACCTAGATGCATGGTGAAGTATGAATACTGCAAAACTAAAACAATTGTTATCTCACCAGCAGGATATATTATCTAAAATCGCGTTAGGCATTGCCTTAGACGATATTTTACAAGATATTTGTTTAGCTATAGAGCAAGTTATTGAAGACAGCTCTGCAAGATGCTCAATACTGTCTTTAACAGGTAATCAGTTATTTCATCGCGCTGCCCCAAATATAGACGATGAATATTTAAAGGCAATTAATGGTGTGTTTATAGGCCCTAATGTAGGGTCTTGTGGCACCGCAGCCTATAAAAATGAGCGAGTTATTGCGCAAAATATTGACCTATCGCCCTTGTGGGAAGATTACAAAGATTTAGCGCACAGGTACGGTTTATATTCTTGTTGGTCAACCCCGGTTATTTCAACCACCAATGAAATATTAGGCACTTTTGCTATTTACCACGGCACCCCTAAAGCGCCTACACAGCAAGATTTAGAACTCATTGACTATTTTGTACACTTTTCTAGCATAGCACTTGAAAAAAGCGCAGAGTCGCTCAAAGCTAGGCAGCTAGTGGCAGACCTGCAAAAAAGTAATGAAAAATTTAAAGCATTTACGCAAGTGATGCCCGATCTTATTTTGATTTTGAACGAAGAGGGCGTCTATACCGATATTTACGGTACCTCGAGTGACTTATTACTTGAATCGCCCACCGATTTAATTGGTCAAAATGTGCAAGACTTGTTCCCAGAAAAAGATGCCGACATGATCATGGGGATTATTAAAAAAACCATTCGCACCAATGAAATGCAAATATTTGAGTACGATTTAGCCGTGCCCAAAGGCCACATAACCTTTGAAGGAAGAGCGGCTGCACTTACTAACTACCAGCCAGAAAAACCAGAACTTAAGCACGTAGTGTGGATGGCAAGAGATGTAACCCTTCGCAAAAAAGCCGAGCAAGAAGTTCAACGGCTTGCGTTTTTTGATCCACTAACAGGGCTCCCTAATAGACGAATGCTCAGCGACAGCCTAGCAAAGTGTGTGGAGCGTATTAAACGCACCAAAAAAACGGGCGCATTGCTGTTTTTAGATGTTGATAACTTTAAAAGAATAAACGATTCATTAGGCCACGGCGCCGGAGATCAAGTATTAATAGAATTAGCAAAACGCTTAGGTGGCGTAATACGATCATCTGATACTTTAGCTAGAGTGGGCGGTGATGAATTTATTATTTTACTCGAATACATTGGCGAGCATAATCACCAAGCCTGTATTGAATCTGAAATAGTCGCTAAAAAAGTACAAGGCGTGTTTAATGATAAGTTTGCAATAGGGGAGCTGGCATTTCAAGTTAGCTGCAGTATAGGTATTTGCTTAATTAACGAAGAGCACACAGCCACCGATAACATATTAAAATTTGCAGATACCGCCATGTACCGCTCTAAGGCAAAAGGCGGCAATAGCTGCAGCTTTTATGACCCTAAACTGCAAACTTTACTCGAAAACCAAGCCGAATTAGAAACGGATATTGTAAGAGCAATCGCAAATAACGAATTTTGTGCGTATTTTCAGCCGCAAATTAGTATGCAAGGAAAGATAGTAGGTGCAGAAGCCCTGATAAGGTGGATGCACCCTAATAAAGGGGTTATTGCGCCTAATCAGTTTATTCCTATTGCAGAGCAATATGGCCTGATTCAAAAACTGCAAAACATAGTGCTTCGCAATATATGCCGCCTTATTAATCAACTTAATGAAAAAAACATGATAGATGAGCACTTTAGCGTATCTATAAATATTAGTCATATACAGTTTAATTCTGCACAGCTTACCCGTGAGCTCTGCTCTACAATTAAAGAGTTCAACATAAAACCGCAGCATATTAAACTTGAGATCACCGAAACCATGCTATCGGGCGATATTGACAGCACAATAAAGCAAATGACGGAGCTACAAGAACAAGGTTTTGTGTTTTCTATAGACGACTTTGGTACAGGGTATTCCTGTTTAGCCCATTTAAATGCGTTCCCCGTGCAGGAAATAAAAATTGATAAAAGCTTTATCGATAAGATTTTAGATAAAGGCAAAGGCTTTAATATTGTTAATACGATTATAAGCCTGGGCAAAAGTTTAGACATTACCGTTGTTGCTGAAGGTGTAGAGCAAGAGGCGCAATTTGAGTTACTAAACTTGCTCAATGCAGATTGTATACAAGGCTATTTAGTCGCAAAACCTATGAATGCCAGTAACTATATTAAGTGGCATGCCCATCAATTAAAAAAGCAAAGCCTAAGTGCTTAGCAGGCTGTGCGTAGTTTTTGTAAATTAAGCTAACGTTTTAATAAAGCTATTTTTACCTTATTAAAACATTTTGTTTAAACAACACTAGGAACACGCGTATTAAGTATATATTATGAAGTCACTATAACGATTCAAAATAATAAAATGGACGACAAGAGATGCAGTTAGTCGAATTAACCCCTAAGGATCCTGATGTAGTTAATGTGTTTGCAGATATAGATAGACTGATAAACTCCTTATACCCCGTGGCTACAGCCCAATCTCTCAAATTAGAAGAATTAAGCAAAGACAACGTTTACGCAATTGGTTTAAAAAACGAAGATGGCATTATTGCCTGTGGCGCTATTGTTAAGCAAAATGACGGCGCGCTATATGGCGAAATAAGGCGTTTATACGTAAAACCAAGTTACCGTGGTAGAGGTTTTTCAAGACGCATAATGCAAAACCTACTGCATTACGCCGGCGAAACAAAAATTCCACTTATCCGATTAGAAACAGGCCCAAAGCAAACCGAATCAATTAGTTTATATGAAGATTTAGGTTTTGCGCGCTGTGCAAGCTTTGGCTCGTATCAAGATAACCCACAAAGTGTATTTATGGAGCTTGCCCTGAGCCCTGAGCCAGAATAAATAAGCTATTTACTCCTGTGTGCCTATAGCTGACTCTGTAGGCGCAAAAAATACTTCACTGTTTTTCACTGCTATCTTCGTATAAAATTCGCCACGTATATTTAATACCTGTGCACAGTAATACTTAATGATTTTAAGAGGCAAAACCTGGCTATAAACAAGCTTTTTTGCTTCAAAATAAATTACTTGATTAAGCAAACGGGTATAAACCTTTATTTAGCACTTCATAAGTGAGAATTTTATCTTTTTTAAAAGTAGCCCAAAACCAATGAGCGATTTAACAGTAGTAACCCACAGTGGTAATTTCCATGCCGATGACGTGTTTAGTATTGCGGTACTTAAGCATGTATTGCCTGCCTTTAACTTGGTACGAACCCGCGATAAAGCAGTAATAGAAAGTGCCGATATTGTTGTTGATGTAGGTGGCGAATACAACCCTGACACAGGACGCTTTGATCACCACCAACGCGGCGGCGCAGGCGAGCGCGAAAATGGCACGCCATACTCGTCATTTGGCTTAATTTGGAAAAAGTATGGTTTAGCGCTGTGTGATAATAACCAAGCGGTGGCTGATAGAGTTGACGCTGGTTTAGTCTCTACAATTGATGCCATAGATTGTGGCTACGTTAAAGGTGTGGTTGAGGGCATAACGCTTAGCCAAACGCTTTCTATGTTTAATCCAACATGGGAAGAGGAAGGCAACTTTGATGAATGCTTTGATGAAGCCGTTGAGTTTGCAGCGCGTCTATTAACCCGTTTTATTGCCTCAGCAAAAGGAAGCATTAACGCCAAAGATATTGTTGCAAAAGCAATAAAAGAGGCAAAAGATCCCCGCGTGATTATTTTAGAAAAATACACACCATGGAAAAAAACAGTACACCATTTATCAAGCGACGCTTTATTTATGGTTTACCCTTCGCAAAACGGCCAATGGATTATTCAAACTGTACCAGTAGAGCCCGGCTCGTTTGAAGACAGAAAGTCACTGCCTAAAGCGTGGGCTGGTTTATCTGATGAAGAGTTCCAAGCTGAAACAGGCTTAGACGACGCTGTATTTTGCCACAATGGTTTATTTATAGCCGGTACTAAATCGTTCGAAAGTACAATGAAGCTGGCCGACGTGGCCCTAGCTGAGTAATCTGTTTTACTTAAATATGGGTAAAAATTTCTTACCCAGAATTCGCACTATTTTAGCTAAGTAACTAGTTTGCAGTTACTTAGCTTTATTATGCTCTCGTTATTTAAATCACATCAGGTTTTATGTTTGAAGTAAAAACTATCGCGCTATTTATTATTACCGCACTGGCAGAAATTATTGGCTGTTACTTACCTTATCTTTGGCTTAAAGAAGATAAATCCATATTCCTTTTAATACCTGCAGCAATCAGTTTAGCACTATTCGCGTGGTTGCTAACGTTACACCCCGCAGCCGCTGGACGTGTGTATGCCGCGTATGGCGGTGTGTACATATGCGTGGCTTTACTGTGGTTATGGGCTGTTGATGGCGTAAAGCTTACAATGTGGGATGTAGTGGGCGGGGCGGTTGCCTTACTGGGCATGGCTATTATTATTTTTGCACCTAAAAGCGCTTAAAAAGTACGCCATATTAAAGGTAAAAAACGCCTTACATGCCACTGTTAACGCATATATCGCGCAATTAAATTGCCAACTACTTTTTTATAAGTAAGCGTTAAAGCTGGATTATCTATTAAGCTTGTTTGTACAACATGCCCAGTATATAAGCCATAAAACTCATACGCAAAAATGCTCGGCTCTTTGTCTTGGCAAAAGTAGCCTTGTGCTTGGCAGTTAACTGCAAGTTTAGTGAGGTAGTTAATCATTTTTAAGTGTTGGTCTTGCATAAACTGCCTTACCAAACAGTTGGGGCTTGCTTTAAACTCTACCGATGCTTTAATGAGCGGGCAACTTGCCTGCTTACCAGGCGATACCGTATCTAAAAAATTGAGCCACTCAAGCCAGCGTTGCTGAAAATTATTTAAATGAATTAACGCATCTTCATCAACAGATATATCAACAACCTGTTTTCTAAACTCTTCTTCGGTGTAGGCCAAAATAGCCACTTGCATATCTTCTTTATTGGCAAAGTGTGAGATCACCCCAGTACGCGACATGTTAGTCACTGCCGCTATTTTTCCTATCGACAAGCTATATAAACCATGTGCAGCCGCATAGGCCATTCCTTTGTGCAAAATATTGCGTTTTGTGCTCTCACTTTTTTCATCGTTAATCCATAAAGCGTGTTATTTGGTCGTACACGTATTGGCTTTTTAAAATGCGCACGTGTCCTAGCTCTTGTGTGGCCACAAGTGTTGCGGGTGTGTTCTCAGTTAATAATTTTATTGCCTCAAAGCTTGCTACTGAGTCATTTTTATCATGAATAAACAACATGTTTTCGTTAATTTTATTTTTTGAATGATCAGGGTGAAGGTTTTGCCAGCTAATACCATATTTGTCTGACACCCTATTAAGCATATTTTCTAGCATGAGCTCAGAAATACCCACTTGCCTGACCTTAGCAAACATGGCTTCAAATATTTGTGCAGGGGCAGAGATCATCACAATTTTTTTATTCTCTAAATAATGAGGCGCTAAGTTTAACAAAGCAACACCGCCCATAGAGTGTGTAACGACTCTATTAATTGTAATATTTTGCCCATTAAAGTACTCAAAAGCCGCTGTTAGGCCCTGCATATACCCGTATAAGTGCGAGGTATTGCCGTGCGAATAGCCATGGCCTATGTGATCAATTGAGTAAACATTAAAGCCTTTTTCAAGCAATTCATCTATTAAAGCAGTAAACCGATTAGTGCTATCGGCCCAGCCATGAGATAAAAATACCGTTTTAGTGTTTTCGGCTAGGCTAAAATAGTACAGGTTTACAGCGCCAAGCTCGGTAGTAAGTTTAATATTAATTGGCTGTATACTTGTTCTAAATTCGTATTGGCGTCGGCTATGCGGGTTACAAAATACCTTCATGGCAAGGCGGGCACTGAGTTTAGGAAATGTTTTGGTCAGACCAAAAGTGGCAGCCTTTGTTATTTTAGAAAATTTAGGTGGCTTGTTTTGATTAAAATAAATTTGTTTCATGTTTATACCAAATAAGTACAGTTGTTCTATTTTATCTTAAATAAGTACAGCTGTACTTATTTTTTTAGCCGCATAACCAGCTTGCTTTACTAAAGGCGGTTAGCTGTAAAAGCTAAGGTGTAGGTGTTTTTTCTCTCAACACTAAAAATCACTCGTTACGAGTAAAAATACTTGTTGGACTTAAAAGTCTATTTTTCTTTTAATGCGCGCAACTAGCCGAACCGGCATTCATTAAATACAAGAGAAAGATAAATGAAAGAGACAACATCACTAGAACAAGCTCGCACGAGTTACAATGTTCGTCATTGGAGCCAAGGTTTTTTTGGTATTAATGATCAAGGTGATGTGTATGTTGCCCCAAAGGCTCACGCCCCAGAGCAAACTATTGCACTTACAGATATTGCAAAACAACTTCAAGAAAAAGGCTTAAGCTTACCGGCTTTAGTGCGCTTTCCACAAATTTTACATCATCGTGTGCACAGTTTATGTGGCGCGTTTAATACCGCGATTGAAAACTATGGTTACCCAAAAGATTACCTATTAGTTTACCCAATTAAAGTAAACCAACAACGCGAAGTGGTTGAAGAAATAGTAGCAAGCCAAGCCGAATTAGAAAAAAAACAATTAGGCCTTGAGGCGGGCAGCAAACCAGAGCTATTAACTGTTTTGGCAATGGCAGAAAAAACCAGTGCAGTAATTGTATGTAATGGCTACAAAGACAAAGAGTATGTGCGCTTAGCACTGATTGGCGAAAAGCTAGGCCACAAAGTTTACATAGTGCTTGAAAAACTCTCTGAGCTCGACATGGTACTTAGCCAAGCAAAAGCGCTAAATGTTAAACCACGTATTGGTATTCGCGTTCGTTTAGCATCGCAAGGCAAAGGTAAGTGGCAAGCAAGTGGCGGTGAAAAATCTAAATTTGGTTTATCAGCGTCGCAAGTACTGCATGTAGTGAATCGTTTAAAAGAGGCTGGCCAACTTGATTTAATGCAACTTGTGCATTTTCACTTAGGCTCGCAAATGGCAAACATTCGTGATGTGCGTTTAGGTGTGAGCGAAGCCGCGCGTTTTTACTGTGAACTACGCAAATTAGGTGCAAGCATTGAGTGCTTAGATGTAGGGGGCGGTTTAGCTATTGATTACGATGGTACCCGCAGCCAATCGCATAACTCAATGAACTACAGCTTAGCTGAGTATGCAAATAATATTGTGTACACCATAGGTGATACATGTAAGCAATACGCGCAGCCCATGCCGACGATTATTTCTGAGTCGGGACGTGCACTAACGGCGCACCATGCAGTACTTATATCAAACGTGATAGGCACTGAAAGCTACGTACCAGAACAGCTAAAAGCGCCAGCAGCAGATGCACCGCTTTTATTAAATAATATGTGGGCATCTTTTGTGCAGTTAACCGATTTAACGGATGACCGCGCACTGATTGAAATTTACCACGACAGCCAAGGGGATTTAGCAGAGGCGCATAACCAGTTTGCACTTGGGCTTTTAGATTTAACGCAGCGTGCGTGGGCAGAGCAAGTTAACTTACGTATTTGTTATGAGCTTAACAAACACATGGATAACAAAAACCGTTTCCATCGCCCGATTATTGACGAGTTGAACGCACGTTTAGCCGATAAGTTTTTTGTAAACTTTTCGCTTTTTCAATCGCTTCCTGATGCGTGGGGGATTGATCAAGTGTTTCCGGTATTGCCATTAAGTGGCTTAACCGAAGCTCCAAAAAAACGCGCTGTATTACTTGATATAACCTGTGATTCAGACGGCGCACTTGAGCACTATGTTGATGGCCAAGGCATTGAAAGCACATTACCCGTGCCTGAGTACAGTGCTGATAAACCTTACTTAATGGGCTTTTTCTTAGTGGGTGCGTACCAAGAAATTTTAGGTGATATGCACAATTTATTTGGCGATACGCACAGCGCTATTATCAATATGGATGAGCAAGGCGTTGCCAGTATTAGTGAGATAAACCAAGGCGATACCGTAGCCGATATGATGCGCTATGTACATTTAGATGTTGAGAGTTTTCAACACTCGTACGCGCAGTTAGTGTCTGCAAAAATAGATAAAAATGAACAGCAAAGCGTTTTAGACGAGTTGCAAAGCGGCCTTAATGGCTACACTTATTTAGAAGAGTTATAAGCAATGTCTAGCTTGTTTGGTCATGTTGACCACTCATTGTATTCAAACGGGATGACGTTTTTACGTCGTCCTATGGTGCAAAACATTAATGCCATTGATGCAGATGTCGTTGTACTAGGCTTACCCTTTGATTTAGCAACATCGGGCCGCCCCGGTGCACGCTTAGGGCCCGATGCCATTCGCCGTGCGTCGGTACATTTAGCCTGGGAAGACACTAAATACCCGTGGACATTTCCTTTGTTTGAGCGTTTAACGGTTGCTGATGCGGGGGACTTTACTTATCCGGTAGGCGATCCTGAGTATTTTACGGCACAGCTAGAAATGGCTGCAGAACAAATACTTCGCCAAGGGGCAACGCTGTTAGGCCTTGGTGGCGATCACTTTGTAACGCTTCCGCTATTGCGCGCGCATGCAAAGATACATGGCAAAATGGCACTGGTTCATTTTGATGCGCACACTGATACATACAGCAATGGCTCGCGCTTTGATCACGGCACTATGTTTTATCATGCACCCATGGAAGGGCTGATTGATGTAGAGCACAGTATCCAAATTGGTATTCGCACCGACTTTGACCAATCAAAGCATGAGTTTGCAGTGATTGATGCAATGCAAGCTAATGATTTGCACGCTAATGAAATAGCAGCGCAAATACGTGAGCGAGTAGGCGACTTACCCGTTTACTTAACGTTTGATATAGATTGTTTAGACCCAGCATTTGCGCCAGGTACAGGCACACCTGTATGCGGTGGTTTAACATCAGATAAAGTGCTTAAAATACTGCGCGCACTAAAAGGCATAAATATGGTGGGTATGGATGTGGTAGAAGTATCACCTTCGTACGACCAAAGTGAGCTTACCGCGATTGCTGCAGCAACAATTGCCAGTGAATTATTGCACCTGTGGACACATAAAAATAAGTATTAACGCTATAAGTTAAGCACTACAAAAAAGGTATGCGCAGGCATACCTTTTTTATTTTAAAGATACCGATTATTTAGTAATTTCTTTTAACCAAATAAAACTTAACCCAATAAGCGGCAGGTTAGTGGTTACTGGGTTAAATGCTTCAATGAGTAATGGTGGCTGCATTACTACAACCGCTAAAATATTTAAAATAACGATGTGCTTATTTTTATAAAACACTAATAAGCACACTCCAAATATAATTTCGCCAATACCCGCAGAACGTGTAATTAAGTCAGACACTTCTGCTGAAAAACCCGCACTACCAGTCATTAGTTTTTCAAGCGGGGCAATATGATAAAGCTTTGGAAAAAAGCCGTGGTATATCCAACTCAGCCCCACAATATAGCGAGCAATTTGTATATAACCGGGGTTATTTCCTCGCATTGTCTATTCGCTCTTGTGCACTTGGGTGGCTAGATAAATATTCGAGTAAATTATTTACCTTTTCAAGGTGTTCGTTTTCGCTGGTGTGCGCACCTTGTAATGCTTCAATGGCGTCGGCAAAGTCGTTGCTTGAATACCCTAAATGTTCAAGTTGAATGAGCGCATAGTTATCTGCCTCGCGCTCCATATCACGAGAAAACCCTTGCTGTGCAAAAGATGCCCCCGTACCAAGTACCACTTCTGCTATGCCTTCTAAATCACCAAATATAACCGCAAGTACAATGGTACTGGCTGCCGATTGCGCGGTCATGCGTACGCTATGCTGGTGGACTACGTGGCCAATTTCGTGAAGTAATACGGCTTTTAGTGCGTTGGGTTTATCGGCTAATAAATTTGCTAACTCATCGGTTACGACAATACGCCCGTGGGGCATTGCAAACGCATTCGCTCCAAAGGCCTCTGATTTATAAAACGATAACCTATAAACCGATGGCTCAAGCGAGAGCGCATTAAGCATGGTATTAAAATGTTGTTGTACTTTAGTTTGTTGCTCATTAGGCAGCTCACTGTCATCAAGCGCGAGCTTTTCAATTAGGGTAAAGCTTTGTTCACCCATTTGCTCTACTACACTGCGCGGCAGGGTATCAACACTATAAACAGCAATAGCGGGCACAACTTTATAAAGCATTAGCCACATAAAAAGCGGTGTAAAAATAATGGCCGCGATAATAGCCCATTTACTTTTTTCAAGGCGCTCTAGTAGGTCATGCTTATTTGCTTTAAAAGGCCAGCGATAATTTACATCAGTAGGAATAAAGCGGCTGCCATCATTAAAATTTAGTTCATCAGCAAGCCCAGCTAGACCAGAAGTGAGTGTTATATCGCTTATTGCATGGCTTGAAATAAGCTGGTCATCGTAGCTAATCTCAACACAGGTGTCGCTAATGTTAGCGACACCTTGCTGGTAATTGCTTGATGCTTTGGGGAAGTAATGTCCCTGTACGTGCATAATAAGCTCTTAGGTTAGCGATAGGTCAATATCAAATACATTGGCTGCTTCTTCAGCAAACGATGACTGCTCTTGTTGCGCGGTATCCACTAAATTTAGCGCACTAGGGTAAATATTAACGGTTGTAACCTCGGCAAGCATTCTCGATGTACGCACTTTGGTCCACGGGTAGGCAAGCCCTAAAGAAAACACAATGGCCAGCATATTGGTTAATAGTAATATGGCAAAAGGAATAGGCTTAAGCTCTGATTTAAATGATGCTACGTCTTCAAATTGACTGTTATCAAAAATATGGTTACGAATAGCCGCAGCCCACACAGCGGTTACTATCGCAATCATAAATACGTAAGCAATCATTAATCCACCAAACATAATGCCCATTTTGGCTGGATCTTGTGCAGCTTGTTGGTTTTCTACATTCATTAAATCAAGCCCAAATAAGCCTAATACAGCCATAAATATCACCATAGTGATAGAGCTCACCACAAAGCAAATAAGGGCGGTTAAGTAGTAGGTTTCACCTTTAAGGTTTACGGTTAATGGCGTGTCACCGTAGCTAATATTGCTATGTATGTACGTGTCGATACGTTTTAAAACATACGGCATTAATAAATAAAGGGTAAAAATACTGGCAATAGGTAAAAGAATAAAGTTAATGAAGGCTTCGCCGTAATCGCCTTTAAATGCAAAGCGTACATTTCGATGACGGGTCATACGCATATTAAAGCGCAGGCCTTGGTTAATAATCCACGGCATTAAAAAAATAAAAGCAACCGCAAATAGTAAGCCTACAAGAGGAAAAAAGCTGCTACCAAAGGAGTAAATTAAAAATACAATAACCGCTAAAATACGGCCTTTTAAAATTTGCATCGGGGTGGCTAAGTAGTCAAAGCTGTGTCCGTCAATGCGGGTGTGGCCATAAAAATATCGCATTGTGCGTACTTTTGCCCAAGCCGAGTAAATACCTAAAGTAAGTACGCTCAGTAAAATATTGACTATCCAAATACCAAAAAACTCACCGCCTTTACCGCTAAACTGTACTTTACCGCTAAAAATAGGGGCAGCAGGTTCATTTACTGCAGGGGTGGTTTCTGGGGGAGTAGGGTGTATTGATTCCATTAAAATTATATCCATGTTGTTTTTTTGTTAATTTACCTAAATTTGGTGCAAAGCTCAATCTTTAAAAGCCTTACAGCCTATAATGGCGCTGCTTTTAATATATGTGGTGCTGCACTTTAAATCATCTCTGGTATACTAGGGCGATAATTTTATGGGGCTGTTATGATTTCAAAAAACCAACTCAAGCTTATTCGCCAACTTGGCCAAAAAAAGTACCGAAAGCAATATAATCAATACCTTGTACAAGGTGAAAAAAACGTACTTGAGTTGTTAAACGGCCCATTAAAGGCGGTTGATATATTTGCAACACAGGCGTTTATAAATACTCACCAAAACCAGTTTCCACATGTAGATTTTACGCCAGCAGAAGAAGAGTCGCTGACTAAAGTCAGTACCTTAGTGAGTAATAACGCGGCCATTGCAGTGGTTGATATGCCAAAGGCTGATTTACCTAATAATACCGGCTTAATATTGGCGCTTGATGGGGTTTCTGATCCGGGGAATTTAGGCACTATTATCAGAGTTGCTGATTGGTATGGCATTAAACATATAGTAACAAGTACCGACAGCGCCGATGCTTACAACCCTAAAACAATTAGCGCTACCATGGGTTCGTTTGTCAGAGTATCGGTAAGCCAAGTAGAGCTACCTGAATACTTACAAACATTAAATATGCCTATTTATGGGGCATTTTTAGATGGGCAAAGCGTACATACAACGGACCTTAGCGCAAAGGGTGTATTGCTTATGGGCAGTGAGTCGCATGGCATACGCGAGCAGTGTGCAAAATTAGTAAGCGACAAAATAACCATACCGGCTTTTGGTGAGGCAGAGTCACTTAATGTAGCAATGGCCACAGGTATTATTTTAGATAACTTTAAACGCCAAGCTTAACTTTTTAACTGTTTATGAGTTAAATTGTTTGTAAGTAATAACAATAATAATCGGTAATAACAATAAGATGCGCTTAAGCACTATTAAATTAGCGGGCTTTAAATCGTTTGTAGAGCCCACTAAAATTCCATTCCCTGATCAAATGACGTGTGTTGTTGGGCCTAACGGCTGCGGCAAATCAAACGTAATTGACGCTGTGCGATGGGTGCTTGGTGAAAGCTCAGCTAAAAACTTACGTGGCGATGCCATGACCGATGTTATTTTTAATGGCTCAACTAATCGTAAACCTATCTCGCAAGCCTCAGTAGAGCTTATTTTTGATAATACCCAAGGTGATTTACCTAATACATTTGCCCACAGAAACCAAATAGCGATTAAGCGTTTAGTAACACGCGATGGCCAATCGCTGTACTTTTTAAATGGGAGCAAATGTCGTAAGCGCGATATTACCGATATATTTTTAGGCACCGGGCTTGGCCCGCGTAGTTACGCAATTATAGAGCAAGGGATGATCTCGCGTTTAATCGAGAGCAAACCTCAAGAGCTGCGCGTATTTTTAGAAGAAGCCGCGGGCGTGTCTAAATACAAAGAACGCCGCCGCGAAACGCAAACCCGAATTAAAAGTACCCGCGAAAACCTTGAGCGTTTACTTGATGTGCGCAAAGAGTTACAAGCGCAACTAGATAAACTGGCTGTGCAGTCGGTTGATGCGAAAAAATACCGAGATTTAAAAGCGCAAGAGCGTACCTTAAAAGGCCAAGTGGCTGTATTAAAATGGCAAAAGCTGCATCAACAACAGCTTGAAAAAAGTGAGCAAATTAAAAAGCTTAATGAGCAAATCGCCTTTTTTAAAACGGCCCACTCAGGCCACGACGATGTGCTTGCAAGCCTAGAGGCTCAAGTAAATGCAGAGCAAGATGCGCTTAACGATGCGCAGCATCAGCAACACGTTACCCACACAGAGTTGACCCGCGCCGAACAACAACACATTAATATTAAACAGCAAACGCAAACACTTAAACAAAGTGTGGCTAAGCTTGAGCAGAGAAAGCTGCAAAGTGAAGCGCTAAAAACACAGCAGCAAAATGTGTGTGAGCAGTTAGCAGTGAGCCACCAAGAGATAAGCGAGTACAGTTTAGAGTGCAGCGAACAAGTTGAAGAGCTTACCCTTACACTTGCAGATTTAGCTGATGAAAAAAATAAGCACACAGCCGTGTGGCAAAGCCTTAATCAACAACAGCACGCGCTTAATAATAAAGTACAGGCGCAGCAAAGTAGTGTTAAGCAAACAGAGCAAGCCGTAACCCATGTAAACACACAGCTAAGCCAACTAAATAACCAAATTGATGATATTAAAAGTAGCCAATTAGAGCAGCAACTAGCCGAGCAACAAAAATACAAACAAACCCTTACTCAAGAGCTTGCCAGTAAGCAAACGGCGCAAACACACTGCACCGCAGCGCTTAAAGAGCAAACCGATTTAGTAAATGACGCTGAGCAACAGCATCAGCAAAGCTTACAGCACGTTAATGAACTAAAAGCTCGCATTGCTGGGCTTAAAAGCAGTTTAGGGATTGAAGATGACAATAAGCAGCACACTTTATTTAATCAATTACAGGTAAAACCAGGGTTTGAACATATAGTTGAACAGGCACTGCAAACGCTTGAGCACCTAAACGTAGCTGATGTGCAAAGCAACAATAGTGTGTGGCCGCATAAAAGTGAAATACCAGTCAATAGCGTTGCGGCGTTAATTACTGAGGGTGTTTATCCCGATTTATTGACCCGTATTGCGTACAGCGAAAACGCTGAACTCGCTGCGTTAAATGATACGTTTTATATTGCGGTTATGGATAAAAGCGGTGCTTTACATGCTCGAAACTGGCACCGTAGCGCAGACAAAAACGCCGAAAACTCACAACTTTTAAAACACACACAGTTAAAGCAAAAAACAGCGAGCTTAGTAGAGGCCGAAAATACCCTCGCACGGGATTTTGAGAATCTTAATGCGCTAAAAACACAGCAGCAAAAGCTGAGTGATGAGTTAGCAGTACTTAAAAATGCAATTCATCAATTAGCACAAAACATTGCCGTGGCCACTACGCGCAGCGACATGTTAAAAGAGCAAGTAGCACAATTTTTACAGCAACTAGAAAAGTACCAGCAACAAAAGCGTGCATTAACCACTGAGCAATCACAATTATTAAAAACGCTCGATGAACACAACAGTGCGCTTGAAGTGTTACAGCAACAGCAACATAACTTAGCTGACGAACTGGCAAGCGCCGACGCTGCTTGCACACGCAGTAATACTGCATACAGCCAAGCTGCAGCTACACTTGAGCAATATAAAACACAAGCGCATCAGGCCACGTTAAAAGAGCAAAAAGCACACAGTGAGTGGCAGCTTAGTCAAACAAAGCTTAATCATGCTGAGCAAGAGCTCATGAGTGCGCAAGAAGAAGCGCAAGAGCTGCAAGCGCAAATGGAAGCGTTGCTAATACCCGAGCAAGAGCTCACTGAGCAAATAGCACAGCTTTTAATAAAACATCAGCAGGGCGAAGCTAGCTTGGTTGCGTTACAAAAAAAGCTTAACGAGGCAAAGCAAACACTTATAAGTAAACAAGCCAGCCTTAAGCACTCTCAAGGTGAGCTGACAGGTTTGCAAGAACAACATCAAAAGCTAAGCATTGAAGAGCAAAGCCTAATTATAAAAGCGCAGGCAGCACTTGAGCCGCTTGAAGAATTAAAGCAAAGTTTAAAAAGTGTTTTAGATACACTACCTGATTCACTGAGTTTAAATGCAGCGCAAAATCAGATCAGTGGGCTTGTGCATCAATTAGATAAGCTAGGTCCAGTTAATTTAGCCGCAATAGATGAGTTTGAAAAAGCTAAAGAGCGCAGTGATTATCTGAATAATCAACTTGAGGATTTAACCAAAGCGCTAAATACGCTTGAAGGGGCGATTCGTAAAATTGACAGCGAAACCAAAACACGCTTTAAAGCTACCTTCGATCAAGTGAACAACGACTTTGCCGAGCTATTTCCAAAAGTATTTGGTGGTGGTAGCGCGTATTTAGAATTAACCAGTGACGATTTACTCGAAAGTGGTGTTAGTATAATGGCACAGCCACCAGGTAAGAAAAATTCGACAATTCATCTGTTAAGTGGTGGAGAAAAAGCGCTGAGCGCATTATCATTGGTGTTTTCTATATTCAGGCTCAATCCAGCTCCATTCTGTATGCTGGATGAAGTAGATGCGCCGCTTGATGATGCTAACGTGGTACGTTTTTGCCGTTTGGTTGAAGAAATGTCACAATCGGTGCAGTTTATTTATATTAGTCATAATAAAATTGCGATGGAAATGGCAGGGCGTTTAACTGGCGTTACCATGGCAGAGCCAGGCGTATCACGCATGGTAGCAGTAGATATAGAACAAGCAGTGCAACTTGCACATACATAACAGTTTATTTAAGCGTATTAGTGTTAATTAATACACGGGTTTAGGCATAACAAATAATAAAAGGTGAGGGGATGGCCGAAGAACTAAGATTGGTTTTAATTGTGATCAGTGTACTTGTCATAGGTGGCTTATTAGTACATGGTTTATGGTCAGTTAGAAAAAAAGACAGCCCAGAGGTAGCGCCTTCAGAGCGGGTTGAACCAATGCAAGATACACCTTCGCATACACCAGTTGAACCTAAAGAGCCGGTTGTTGCCCAGCGAGATGAGCCGCAATTTGGTGAGCTAAACTTTGATGCAAACGAGCCGCAAATAGATACTAGCGTGGCGCAAACACCCATTGAAGACGACCTGCAAGTAGTTCAAGAGCCAGAGCTAGAACCAGAGCCAGAGAGCGAAAAAGAAGCGCCAGCAGATGTGTCTGACTTTGTTATTGTGCATATTCAAATGCCTGAGGGACTAAGCATGCAAGGCAGTAAGTTATTGCCTGCAGTAAATACCTTAGGATTTAAATATTCAGAAGAAGGCTTTTTTAATCGCCACATAGACCCTGCAGGGCAAGGTCCAGTGTTATTTAGATTAGTAAATATGTATAACCCAGGTACGTTTGATATTGATAATATGGAACAGTTTAGCACCGCAGGGGTTAGCTTATTTATGACTTTACCTTGTGAAGGCGACGGGCTAGCTGCTTTTAATATGTTACATAGCGCAGCTAAGAAAATTGCCGATGAATTTGGTGCACAAATTTTAGATGCCGAGCGTGAAGAAATGACCGTTGAGCGCGTTCGTCAATATGTTGAGCAGGTTCGTGCATTTTCTGCGTAATTTATACGCACACATTATTTTTATTAAGCCACTTACCTAAAAGTGGCTTTTTTTATGTTTTTTGAGGTTTAAATGTCTAGCAGCATTAGTGAGCAAATTAATCATCTTCGTAGTACGTTAGAGCAACACAACTACAATTATTATGTCCTTGATACACCCAGTATTCCTGATGCAGAATACGATAGACTATTGCGCGAGTTAAGCGCCCTTGAAAGAGAAAACCCAGAATTTTTAACGCCAGACTCACCCACTCAAAAGGTAGGAGGCGCTGCGCTGAGTAAATTTGAACAAGTTGCTCACCAAGTGCCTATGCTATCGCTTGATAACGCCTTTAGTGAAGAAGAATTTAGCGCCTTTAACCGCCGTATTAAAGAGCGTTTAATGAGCCAAGATGAGCTCACTTTTTGTTGTGAGCCTAAGTTAGATGGCTTGGCTGTGTCGATTATTTACCGTGACGGCGTGCTTGTGCAGGCCGCAACTCGTGGCGATGGTTTTACTGGCGAGAATATTACACAAAATGTAAAAACAATCCGTAACGTGCCCCTTAAGCTGCGTGGCGATTACCCCGCAGAGCTTGAAGTACGTGGCGAAGTATTTATGGATAGCGCTGGGTTTGAAAAACTAAACAGCGAAGCCGAAAAACGTGGCGAAAAAGTATTTGTAAATCCTCGAAATGCAGCCGCAGGTAGCCTACGCCAACTTGATTCAAAAATCACCGCTAAGCGCCCGCTAATGTTTTATGCGTATAGCACTGGGCTGGTGGCCGATGGCACAATCCCTGAGGATCACTACCAACAATTGGCAAAATTAACCGATTGGGGTTTACCGCTGTGCCCAGAAACAAAGTTAGTTGAAGGTACGCAAGCGGCTTTAGATTACTACAGTGATATTTTAACGCGCAGAAGCGAGCTTAAATATGAAATTGATGGCGTAGTAATTAAAATAAACCAAAAAGCCTTACAAGAGCGTTTAGGGTTTGTTGCACGTGCACCGCGCTGGGCAATTGCTTATAAGTTTCCTGCGCAAGAAGAAATAACCCAGTTACTTGATGTAGAATTTCAGGTTGGTCGCACAGGCGCAATAACGCCGGTAGCGCGTTTAGAGCCTGTATTTGTAGGCGGTGTTACGGTATCAAACGCAACGCTGCACAATGGCGATGAAATAGCCCGTTTAGGCGTAAAGGTAGGCGATACAGTAATTATACGCCGCGCCGGCGATGTTATTCCGCAAATTACACAAGTAGTACTTGAGCGCCGCCCAGATGATGCACGCGACATTGTATTTCCTGCCAGTTGCCCCATTTGTGACTCACACGTTGAAAAAGTAGAAGGCGAGGCCGTGGCTCGTTGTACCGGTGGCTTAGTGTGCCAAGCTCAGCGTAAACAAGCGATAAAGCATTTCGCATCACGCAAAGCGCTTGATATAGATGGCTTAGGCGACAAAATAGTTGATCAGCTGGTTGATAGAGAGTTGGTAAAAACCCCCGCAGATTTATTTATATTAAAACAAGGTCACTTTGAGTCACTTGAGCGTATGGGTCCTAAGTCGGCTAAAAACTTAGTCGATGCGCTTGAAGCTGCAAAGACAACTACGCTTGCAAAGTTTTTATATTCGCTGGGTATTCGTGAGGTTGGCGAGGCCACAGCGCAAAACTTAGCAAATCATTTTTTAACACTTGAAAAGGTAACCCAAGCCAGTATTGAAAGCCTTACACAAGTGAGCGATGTAGGGGTTATTGTAGCAACTCATGTTCGTGGCTTTTTTGATGAGCAACATAATGTAGATGTAGTTAATGCTTTAATTGAACAAGGCATTAATTGGCCAGCGCTAACGCCGCCTTCAGAGGATGAGCAACCCTTAGCTGGGCTAACCTATGTATTAACTGGCACTCTTAATACTTTAAACCGAAGCGATGCTAAAGCACGCTTACAACAGTTAGGTGCAAAAGTAGCCGGTAGTGTGTCGGCTAAAACAGATGCATTGGTGGCGGGCGAAAAAGCCGGCTCTAAATTAACTAAAGCACAAGATTTAGGCATAGACATACTTAGCGAAGATGACTTAATTGCACTGTTTGATAAGTACAATGCTTAGGGTAGTAAAATGAGCCGATATGGACCCGAGTACTGGGATAAATACGGAAGCTACCGTACGCCGATTGCATTTCATCTAAGTTTATTGGTGTTACTACGTGCGTATTTTATTTGGGTTATAGCGGCGCTGAGTCGTCGCCCTGAGCTTGATTTAATGTCGCTATTTTTTAAATCTAAAAACGATTTTTTTATCGCAATTTCGATTGGCGCTATTGCGATAGTGCCCACTTTTTTATTTTGCTTAAGACGACCGCGCGACTCTCATCAACAAAGTGCGCGTTTAGCGATGGTGTGGCGCTACATGCGCTGGCCGTTACTTGTGTGTGCAATAACCGACTTAAGCTGGTTAACAATACAAGCTGCACATAGTCATTACAGGTTTTCATTATTTTTAGCTGTGCAAATGGTGATTGTGTTTTGGGTAATGTGGTACTTGGCAAAGAGTCGTTATTTGCAGGTGTTTTTTAACGATTGGCCAGAGCCTACCGAAAAAGCAGATGATAAAAACGCTAAATAAAAGGGAGCTAAATGGATAACATTAATAAAAAAATTGCCATTGTAGTGCTTGGTATTGGCATTATTTTAGGCGCTTTGGTGTTGTTTACATCGCTAACTGATCATATTTGGTTTTCTGCCGTAATAGGATTATGGTTATTTGTGTTTTGTTCGTGTTGTTACAGGCTGACACCCGCCTTTAAAAAGCGCAATACGCTTGATAATTTTATTCAGCGCGATGCACAGCACTTAATGTTATTTAGCTTGGCAGGTTTCTTTGATAAAAAATTTGGCCCGCAATGGCTTGTTATTGGCAACATTGAACATATAGAAAGTAAGAACGATGAGCTTATTATTCATAGCAATAACGAGCGACAATTTAGTGTAAGTTTACCCGCACAAAAAAATGACATAGACGCCTACATGAAGCGCATACTTTCAGATCACGAAAAGCAAACTATTCGCTTTAGTTAGGGGCTGTTGAACTTTGCGGATTAAAGTTTGTTCAAACTAGGGGCTATTTAATCGCGGCGCGAAGTTTGTAACCTAGTGGGCTAAGTAAAAGCTGAGCAAAGCTTCCGCGTCCTGCTCACGCCCTTTACCTACATCCATGTAGGCAACAAAGAGTAAATAGCCCCTAGGAAGAACCCGTTGGGCAGCGCCTGTTTGGCATTAATGCTACGTTATCGCCCAATTATGGGGAATAACCACACTGCATAGGCTCTGCCTTGCCTAAATACCAAACAGACTGCTGCAAATTTAACCTTAAAAGATCAACAGACCCTAATCACTTATTAATACCGAAGGAGGCTATTATGCTTACTTGGAATGATGTTATAAATTTTGCCAATAATGGCAATCCTACGCCACGCGAAAAGGTTGTAAAAACAGACGCGCAATGGCAGGCAATGCTAAGTGATGAGCAATACTATGTGACACGTAAAAAGGGCACAGAACGCCCTCACAGCTCACAAAGTTGCACATTACTAGAACCGGGTAAATACGCGTGTGTATGCTGCGATAATTTACTTTTTGATGCCGATGAAAAGTTTGATAGCGGCACAGGTTGGCCATCATTCACGCAGCCTGCAACTGTCGATGCAATTGGTTATGTGAACGATTTAAGCCATGGTATGCAGCGCGTTGAAGTGGTGTGTAATGTGTGTGATGCACACTTAGGGCATATTTTTCCTGATGGGCCAGCACCGTCGGGTTTGCGCTATTGTGTAAATGCCGCTGCAATGAAAAAGCTTTAATTATATAGTTAGCTTTCAATCAAGATAAACAGCTATTTCTAGCCGCTAGTTAGCGCTAGGGGGATTGAATATCGAGTTTCATTTCTTTTGCCATATGCAAAATTTTATCTAATCGCTGCGACTGATCTGGCTGCAGTGTAGAGTTACTCAAAAGGGCGTAACACTTTTTAGCAATAACCAAGTTAAAAGTGCCGCCTTTTTGTTTTGTCGAATCAAACAAACACTGTAATAAATTAAGCGCAATGCTTGGGTTACGCGGCATTACTCTAAATGCTTGCGTAAACGCCTCTAACGCCGTATTTAATTGCCCTCTATTAAATTGAGTTACTGCATGGTTGTTAAGCTCTTTAGGGCCCATTTTAATGTCACGACGCTCACTTTGCTGCTGTTGAATGTAACGCAGGTAAGTTGTATCACTCATATTGGGGTGGCGCTCACAATGGCTAATTATTTGGCTAAATAATGTTTGTGCTTTTTGATGAAAACCCAGCTCGTGAAACGCTTTTGCTTTATCAAGCGCCCCATCTACAGAGCGTATTAATGTATCGTCATCGTCGAGTTGCTCTATCAAGCGCTTGGCTTTTTGGTGCTCGTCTTTTAAATAGTGCAAACGCGCATTAAGTACATCAATTTGAGATTGGTTTGCGTTGTTAGGAAACTGCTTTTTTAAATCATTTATGTATTTATTAGTTTGACGCGAAATACGTTGTATTTGGTCTGTTTGATCTGTGGTTAAAGCAAAGTCTATACCGGCACGGGCAGCATTGAGATAGATGTCGGGGCTGTCATGAATAGAATGACGCGCATAGCTGGCTATGTCTTTTTGGGTTAAATAGCTTTTTTCGTAATCGTGGTTTATTAACGAAACATTGCTTAACGACTTTTGTCTTTGGATGTTACGTGGCGCAATATTGACTGCTTGGCTTAAAAAATCTTGCGCCAATTCAAATTGGTTTAGTTTTATTTCTAATCGGCCGAGTAAATCCAGTGCAACTAAACGTGTTTCATGGCGTTCAAGCATGGTTTTTAACATGCGCTGAGCAAGAATATGCTCATTATTAGCAATCAGCGCTTCTACTAAACCAACTTTGGCCCAGGCAAATTTTTGTATGTCTAGCACCGAGGTAAAAAAGTCTTTAGCTTCTTCACTGCGGTTTAGCCTAAGCAATGCATCTCCTTTTAAGCGAAGGAGGATAGGGCTGTATATATTGTTTTTTTTATTTAAAGTGGCATCGATTACTTTTATTGCTTTAGAGTCGTTGCCATCATCTACTAAGGTATAAATGCTCTGTAGCTCATTTTTACGTTTTAGAATACGCTCAATCCGCGTTTTTAACTCTTGTACCGTAAATGGCTTTACCAAAAAGTCGTCGGGTTGAAGCTCTAAAACGCTATGCACTAGCGCACCGCTGGTTTCTGCAGAAATAAAAATAAACGCAGTGGAGTTTTTTATCAGTTGCTTAACACGGAGTTCTTCGTAGAGTTGGTAGCCGTCTTGGTGTTTGCTTAAATTAAACGAACATACAATTAAATCAAATTGCTCAGCCAAACATTGCTCTTTTGCTGCAATTGCATGATCGGCAAAGTGCAACTGCCGAAAGCCAAGCCTTTCTAGCGACTGTTTCATATAGCTTTGAGCGAGGGGCTGCTCTTCCACTATCAGTATTTTGGCTTTGGCGTAGATCTTAGTTGGCATTGGCTTACATGTTGTTTAATTTATCACAGACTATAATCAACAGTTTAGCTGCTTACAAGGGAATTTAACTATTAGCCGAGGTTATTAGAAGATTAAGTTATTTTCATACGTTTAGATGGCTTCATATTATCCTGTCTTAGCGATTTAGAACGATTGCTTAATTAATAGGTAAAAAGCAGCCCAAGTAAGCGATTAATTATATGTTTGCTTATGGCGCAGTTTATAACCCATATAGAACTCTACATGTTACAGATTAATCGTTTTGCAAAAGACAAATTAAGAGTGATATTTATGGAATTTTTTAACTTAGGTATTTTGAAGTGTTTACATGTGGTGAGTGACTACTTGGCTTGATACCGGTGACACTCGCCATTATTTGTAAAGGG